>DAOSXE010000023.1:40881-49955 GCA_035380285.1 bacterium
GTAACCGAGGGCGTGGGCGTCGCCGACGGAGTCGGGGTCACCGAAGGCGTCGGCGTTACCGAAGGCGTCGGAGTCACCGAGGGGCTGGACGTGGGTGTGGACGAGGGCGTGGGGGTCGCCGAGGGGCTGGCAGTGGGTATGGCCGAGGGCGTGGGGGTCGCCGACGGAGTCGGAGTCACCGAAGGCGTCGGCGTTACCGACGGCGTCGGAGTGACCGAGGGGCTGGCAGTGGGTGTGGCCGAGGGCGTGGGGGTCGCCGACGGCGTAGGAGAAGCCGAGGGCGGCGGCGTTGGAGTCGGTGAAGATGTCGGGGTCACCGTAAGGGTGGGCGTGGGCGTAACCGACGGCGTCAGGGTCGGAGGAGGAGTAGGAGTCACCGCTTCCCCGACCACGGCGACGTCGTCGAGGCCTACGCCGAAACCGTAGTAGGCATACCCCTTGAAGCAGATGAAGTAACGGTTGGTGGGAGAGGGCAGATCGAGCGTGTGCAGGGTCCAGGTGCCGATGGTATCCGAATAGTGGGTCAACTGGACCCAGGAACCGGCGTCCGAAACCCGGTAGTAGACGGTCAGTTCGTCCTGGTCCCCACCCCACTCCGACTGGGTGTGCCAGAAACTCAGGCGGGGATTGCGCGTCAGGGACCCGAACTCCAGGGGCGGCGAGATCAACCGGGTCGAGGGACCCGACCAGTCTTCCTGGTAGAAAAGGGCGTTGTAACCGCTGTGAGCCGGAGGGGTTTCATAGAGACACCCGGAGTACTGGACCCAGTTGGTGGTCCCGGAGATGAACTGTTTGGACCAGATATTGGGGTAGTTGGAAGGGGCGCCCCCCGACCAGGGGCCGTTGAAATCTTCGAAATAAGGAACGCTCATCGGGGGCGGCGTCGGCGTGGGTTGGGCCGAAGAGAGACCGGGGAAAACCTGAAGACCGGCGGCCGCCACCAAGATCAGCAGCGCGATCCTGCCTTTCAAGGGCAACCTCCCATGTTACCTGGACCATCCGGAATCGTGTTATACCAGTATAACCCTTGGAGCGCCGGAGTCAATTCCGATACCGCTCCCCGATATCCGATCGAGACACCGGCTACCGCGCCGGCATCACCCCGGCCAGCCAGTCGAACATGCGCTGGTCGTATAGGCCGCGGGCCAGAGGCTGGCAGTGCCGGTCGGCGCCTTCGGCGGCGGTGAAGCGAACGATCGTCTTCGGGCACTCGAGAGCCTCGAAAACCCGGCGGGGCTGGCCCGGCCAGAACTGTTCGTTTTCGGGGTCGGCGATAAACACCGGGCAGCGGATGTGTTGGATGACCCCGCGGAGGTTGAAACGGCGCGCGGCCCGGATCCATTCGTAATAATTATCGGTGGCGTAGGGCTTCATCCGGAAGGCCAGAGACTGGCGGACGGATTTCCCCAGTAAGCGCGCGGTCCAGGCCATCTCCCGGTTGAACTTCCCTTCCTCCCCGGTTTCGAGGTGTTTCCTCATGAAACCGGGAAGCTTGGCCAGCATGGCGGTGGAGACGTCCATCACCCCGGGGTCGGCGATCCCGGCGGCGGGGCGGTGCTCGAAAGCCAGCGCCCGCAGGATCCAGTACCCGCCCTGGCTGATGCCGGAAAGGGCGATCCGGTTGCCGTCGACGTCGGGGCGGCCGCATACATAATCGACGACGGGGGTGATGACGTTTTCCCAGTCGGGCCGGAAGGGTATGCCCTGGAGCCAGAGGAGGGAGTTCTGCCCGGGGCCGTCGAACGTGAGGGCGGCGTAGCCCCTTTCCAGCGCCGCCGCCACCCCGCTCGCCCACATGCCGCAGAGCGAGCCGTCGCTGCCGTTGTTGAAGACGATCACGGCCCGGGGTTCGGGGGACGGGTCGGGACGGAAAAAATGGCCGGGAAGGCGGGTCCCCTCGTAGGGGATTTCGACCTCCTCGGCCGGCGGCTCCAGCCGGGAACAGAACTCCCTCCAACAGTCCCGATGGGCGGACCAAGCCGGAACCAGCCGGGAAGGATCGTCGGTGCCGTCGACCATGGCCGCGGCCAGGGAAAAATAGGACCCGGCCCGGAGAAAGGCCCGGCGGGCGCTTACCCGGTTCCCTTCGGCGGCCGAAGCGGCGGCGGCGGCGCGAACGCGCTCGGCGGTGGCGTTCCACTCCCGGAACCAGCTTTCGAAATCGCCGTCGCGGACCCGGGCCGCGGTCGAAAGCACCTCCCCGGCGTCGGCGTTCCCGTAATAACACCCCCCCAGGGCGCAGAGAACCTCGAAGTCCATCTGCTCATGCTTGAAAAAATAACGGTTTCCCTTCAGCGGTTTCAAGACTCCCCCTTTTGTTCCCCCTTTCCGGACGGGGGACGGCGGACTCCGCCGGGTAAATCCGGCGCCGGAAACGCCGGAGACGGGCCAGGGGACAACGGCCCCCGCCCCCGTAATGAGCCCTTGCCGTGGGGAAACGTATCATTTATACTAAAAACGTCAACAACCTCTTCCCAGCCTCCGGAAGTCCCATGAACCATCGTCTTATCATCGTATCCAACCGTTTGCCCGTAGTCGTATCCCGGGAAGGAAACGGATGGAAACTTCGGCCGGGATCGGGGGGACTGGTCTCCGCCCTGGCACCCGTTCTTCAAGAGCAGGGGGGGCTCTGGCTCGGCTGGCCGGGGACCGCTCAAGACGCGCCTTACGATGAGATTTTCCGCTCGGCCCGAACCGAACTCGGTTACGATATTCAACCGATCTCCCTCACCCCGGAAGAGGTGGAAGGCTATTATTACGGCTGTTCCAACGAGACCATCTGGCCGCTCTTCCATGGACTTTTGGGCCGAACGGTCTTCGACCGGGGCTACTGGGAGACCTACCGGGAGGTCAACCGAAAGTTTGCCGGGAAAATCCTGAAAGCGACCGGCGACGACGATTTTGTCTGGGTGCAGGACTACCAGCTTCTTCTCGCCGGGTCCCGAATCCGGGAACGACGGCCGGGCGCCCGGTTGGGTTTCTTCCTGCATATCCCCTTCCCTTCCCCCGATCTTTTCAGCCGTCTGCCCTGGCGGGAGGAAATCATCCGCTCCCTCCTGGCTTACGACCTGGTTGGGTTTCAGACCCGGAACGACCTGCGCAACTTCATCCAGTGCGTACGCAAGCTGGCCCCCGAAGCCGCGACCGGCTATCGCTCCCCCCATTCCCTGGTCACCCTCGAAGGGCGCTGTTCGGTCGTGGGCGCCTTCCCCATCGGCATCGACTTCAACCGCTACCGCAACCTGGCCCGGTCGCGCGAAGTCGAACAGGGGGCGTGGTTTCTCCATGAAAAATTCCCGGAACACAAGCTGGTCCTGGGAGTCGATCGGCTCGACTACACCAAGGGCATCCCCCAGCGGCTTGAGGCCTTCGAACTCTGCCTGGAAAAACACCCTGACCTCCATCAGAAAATCTCCCTCCTGCAGATCGTCGTCCCCAGCCGGATGGGCGTGCCCGAATACCAGGCGATGAAACGGGAACTCGACGAATCGGTGGGCCGAATCAACGGCCGCTTCACCGTCCTGGGTTGGGTGCCTATTCATTACATCTTCGGAACCCTGACCCCGGTTGAACTGGTCTCCCATTACCGCTCCTGCGAGATCGCCCTGATCACCCCCCTCAACGACGGGATGAACTTGGTGGCCAAGGAGTACTGCGCCAGCTGTCTCGACAACCGGGGCGTTCTCATCCTCAGCGAGTTCGCCGGCGCCGCGACCCAATTGAAAAAAGGCGCCATTCTCACCAACCCGCACGACACCGAGGGAACCGCGGAAGCCATCTACCGGGCCTTCACCATGAGCGACGCGGAGCGGAAGCGGAGAATGAGATACCTCCGCGGCCAGATCCGTCGCAACGACGTTTTCCGCTGGGTGGCCGGTTTTCTGAGGGCGGCGCGCGAGATCGAAGGGCCGGCGGCATGACCCGGCTTTTCGCGTACTGGCCCGGCTGCCGGCGGCTACTGGAAGAAGCGGAGCACATTTTCCTCTGCCTGGATTACGACGGGACCCTGACGCCGATCGTCCGGAACCCCGGAGCCGCACGCCTGGCGCGAAGCACGCGCGAGCGGCTCCGGAAGCTGGCCGAGAAGCCCCACTTCACCCTGGCCGTCATCAGCGGCAGGGCGCTCGAAGACGTGCGGGGGCGCGTCGGCTTGCCGGATATCGTCTACGGCGGCAACCACGGCCTCGAAATCCGGGGCCCGGGGATAAACTACCTCAACTCCACCGCCCGACGTGCCCGGCCCGTTCTGAAGACTGCGAAAGGAAGGCTCGCCCGCAGGCTCGCGTCTACGGCCGGTGCCTTCGTCGAGGACAAGGGCCTGACCTTGAGCGTTCACTACCGCAACGCCGCTCCATCCTCCTGGAAGCACCTGCGAGAGATCGTATGCGAAACCGTCCGCCCCTTCCGTTCCCGGCGGGAGCTGCGCCTGAGCGAAGGGAACCGGGTGATCGAGATCAGACCCCCTACCCCCTGGGGCAAGGGAAACGCCGTTTCTTTTCTACGTCGGAACCTGGCCGCCCGTTGGGCCGGGGTACAGCCCCTTACCGTCTACGTCGGCGACGACCGGACCGACGAGGACGCCTTCGCCGCGCTCGGAACCGGCGACATTTCCGTGCGGGTCGGACCGGACTCCCTCACCACCCGAGCCCGCTACCGGTTGGCCGGAGTAGGCGAAGTCAAACTGTTTCTTTCCCAACTAAGGAGACTGCCGTGAACACCGCCGCCGCGACCGCGCAACCGTTCGTTTTTTACAGCCGCTTCAACCTCCAGGAACTCACCGGCCTGAAAGCCTCCACCCTGGAGTCCCTGCTCGACCTCATCTCGACCGTGCCCGGCTCCTCGATCTACCACCACACCCACCGGTTCGTCGAAAAACACGATTACCTCCTCCCCGGGCCGCCCAACGACTTCGCGATGTGGATCGGAGACGTTCTCGGGGATCGGATTCTGCAGGAGAAGCTGGCGGGCATAGACCTCCTCTCCTTCACCTCCATCGGCGGCCTCCGTCTGGCCCTGGTCGAGGCCATCGACGGGCACCTCTCGGCCTACCCCCGCTGCCGCAAGCGGTTCGCGGAACCGGGCGGCGAGTTCCACTTCATCAAATCGGTCAGCGTCATCATCCCCACCTCCCACCGGGCCGAATCCCTGGAATCCTTTACCCGCTGTCTGGGGGAGGTGTCGACCTCCAGTATTTATTTTCACATGTTCGAAGCGCGCCTGCGCCTGGAGAGAAAAACCAACGATTTCTCCTGGTGGCTGGAAAGCGCGCTTCTGTTCAAACCGCTCGGGGAAAAAATCGCGCGCCTCGACCCTTACGCCTTCACCCTCCCGGGCCTGCGGGCAAAGATACTGGAAATTCTCTCAGGAGCCGAAGGAGGGGGATCGTGAGCGCGCTCGACAAATACCGGCCCATCGTCGGCGACGGCGCCGTCGAAGAACTCTACCTCCTGGGAGAGCGCCTTCGGGGGCGGACGGTACAGCACATCAACTCCACCCGGGTCGGAGGCGGGGTGGCCGAGATCCTCACCAACCTGGTCCCCCTCTTCCGGGAAGTCGGCGTCGACGCCTGCTGGGACGTGATCTCGGGCACGAACGAATTCTTCGAAGTCACCAAAAAATTCCACAACGCCCTCCATGGACAACGGGAAGACATCACCAAAGAGATGCTCCTCCTCTTCCGGGAAAACGGGCGCCGCAACCTGGAAACCATGCCCCTGCGGGGAGACATCACCGTCGTTCACGACCCGCAACCGGTGATGATGATCAGGAACAAGCAGCAAACCGCCGGACCCTGGATCTGGCGCTGTCATATCGACATCGCCCGGGCCGACCCCCGGGTATTCTCTTTCCTGCGCCAGTTCATCTCGGAATACGACGGCCTGATCTTTTCCAGCCCCCTCTTCTCCAAACGCTTCTCCCAGCGCCAGTTTCTTATCTCCCCCTCGATCGACCCCCTCAGCGATAAAAACCGGGACCTCGAGGAGATCGAGATCGGGGCGGTCCTCGACCGCTACGGGATCGACCGGAAACGCCCGATCGTCCTCCAGGTGTCCCGTTACGACTACCTCAAGGACCCGGTCGGGGTCATCGAAGCCTTCCGGCTGGTGCGCAAATACAACGACTGCCAGCTGGTGCTGGCCGGCAACCGGGCGGCGGACGACCCGGAATCGGACCGGGTCCTGGCCGAGGTCAGGGAGAAAGCGGGGAAGGACCCCGATATCCATATCCTTCTCGTCCCGCCGGAGAACAACGATATCGACATCAACGCTCTCCAGCGGTCGGCGACGGTCGTGGTCCAAAAATCGATCCGGGAGGGATTCGGGCTGGTGGTGAGCGAAGCTCTCTGGAAAGGGCGGCCGATGGTGGCTTCGGCCGTCGGGGGGATACCTTTGCAGGTCGAACACGGACGGACCGGGCTCCTCTGCCGGAGCGTGGAAGGCGCCGCGCTCCAGATCAAGCAGCTCCTCAACAATCCCGATTACGCCCGGAAGCTGGGAGAAAACGGCCGGGAACACGTGCGGCAACATTTTCTGCTCACCCGCCACCTGCGCGACTACCTGCTCCTCCTCCTCGCCCTCCCCCACGGAGAAGACATCATCAACCTCTGAGCGAACCTCCCGAGGGACCGCGGGCTTCCCCCTCGTTCCTCAAAAACTGCCGGGGGTACCCGGCGCGGTCAATCGTAACCCAGTTCCTCCAGGCGCTCCTCGCCGATCCCGAAGTAATGGGCGATTTCGTGTACGATCGTAAGCTCGATCTGCTCCTCGACCTCTTCGGGGGTGGCGCACATCTCCTCGATCGGTCCTTGGAACAGCGTGAGCGCGGCCGGGAAAAGCGGCGGGTCGAGGGCGGAGCGTTCCGTCAGGGCATAGCCTTCATAAACCCCCAGAAGCGGTTCGTCCGGGGGGAGCCCCATCTCCCGCAGCATCCGGGGCGAAGGGCGGCGACGGACGGAGATGACGACGTTGTCCAGACGGTCGCGGATCTCGGGAGGAAGGCGCTCCAGCGCCTGTTCCGCCATGCGGGCGAACTTTTTTTCGCTCAGTTTCACGGCCAAATGCTCCAGGGGCAGTGTTCAGGGCCCACCGAGCAAGGATTTCATCACAGAGGTCGCAGAGAGCACAAGAGAAGACCCTGGGGATCGTGCGCCTGTGAAAAGCATAGAGCATAGAGCATGGAGCATAGAGACAGAATTCAGTATTCAGTAGCCCCGACCTCACCCCTTCCCCCCTTCATGGTAAGGAAAGCATAGGGCATAGAGCATGGAGCATAGAGACAGAATTCAAATTCAGAATTCAGTATTCAGTAGCCCCGACCTCACCCCTTCCCCCCTTCATGGTAAGGAAAGCATAGGGCATAGAGCATGGAGCAGAGGGTAAATCCCCTGAACCCCGAACCCTGAACCCTCTTTTCCCCCCTTCATGAACTTCATGGTAAGGAAAGCATAGGGCATAGGGCATGGAGCAGAGGGTAAATCCCCTGAACCCTCTTTTCCCCCCTTCATGATCTTCATGGTAAGGAAAGCATAGGGCATAGAGCATGGAGCAGAGGGTAACTCAGCCCCTGAACCCCGAACCCTGAACCCTCTTTCCCCCCCTTCATGGCCTTCATGGTGATCGTTTCCTGAATTCTGAATTCCTCCCTTTTCAGAGTTAATCAGAGAAATCAGGTGCAGAAAGTGCCCAGGGTTCGCCTTGATTCCGAGCCTCCCGATCTGGGATGATTGAAAACAGGATACCAACCCTGGAGAGCAGCTCCCGGAAAGACCTGTATCCAAGGAGGCGCGGATGAAACGGCGGCAGAGGTTCTGGTTGGCCCTGGGCGTGTTGGCCGGAGGCGTGGCGGCCGCGCCGGCTCTGAAAGCGGATACGTGGGAGTCGGTTGGAGGGGGGGTGAATCACTGGGTCCGGTGCATGGACCTGAGCGAATCCGGCGTGTTGTACGTCGGCGGGGATTTCACCGCGGCCGGGGGAGTTGAGGGCTATTACTACATCGCGGCCTGGAACGGCCTGATCTGGTCGCAGTTGGGCGACGGCCTCAACCTCTACGTCGAGGCGGTGGCCGCGGCCGGCTCCGACACGGTCTACGCCGGCGGCTGGTTCGGAGAGGCCGGGGGCTACGAGGCCGAGCACGTCGCCAAGTGGGACGGGAGCGGGTGGTCTTCCCTGGGGAGCGGCGACGAAAACGGCGTCGACGACATCGTCCACGCCCTGAAACCCGACGGCTACGGCAACCTCTACGTCGGGGGGGAGTTCGTCACCGCCGGCACCGTTTCGGCCCGGCATATCGCCAAGTGGGACGGGACCGGCTGGTCGTCGCTGGGAACGGGGGTAGACGGTCACGTTTTGGATCTGGAGATCGATCAGTGGGGGAACCTCTACGCCGCCGGCCAATTCTGGAGCGCCTCGGGGGTGCCGGGCACCAGGGGGGTGGCCAAGTGGGACGGATCCTCCTGGTCGGCGCTCAGCACCGGGATCGGCGGCTACGTCTGGGACCTGGCCTTCGACGACGCCGGGAACCTCTATGTCGCCGGTGATTTCGAGTGGACCGGGGAAGGGGAAGTCAACGTCCGGGAAGTGGCGATGTGGGACGGGAACGAATGGTCCCGGCTCGGCTCCGGCTTGGGATACTCCGGCGCCTATGCCTCCGCCATAGCCCCCGATTCCGGGGGGGTCGTGTACTTCGGCGGCGGATTCCAGTCGGCCGGGAGCATCCTGGCCGACAACATCGCCAAGTGGGACGGGAGCGACTGGTCCGCTCTCTCCACCGGGACCGACTCCAGCGTCAAGGCCCTGGTCCGCACGGGGCCGGGCACGATCTACGCGGGCGGCATCTTCGGCCAGGCCGGGGGGGTGGCCGTGAGCAACATCGCCCGCTGGACGGAAGGCTCGCCCCTGTCCCCGACCCCGACACCCCCCCCGTCTTCCTCCGTCACCGGCGACTACGACGGCGACGGGACCTCGGACATCGCCCTTTTCCGGCCCTCGGCCGGGCTCTGGCTGGTCCGGGGCCTGACCAAGGCCTGGTTCGGGGCTTCCAGCGACGAGGTCGTCCCCAACGACTACAACGGGGAC
>DAOSXE010000024.1 GCA_035380285.1 bacterium
GAAGTGTCACCTATGTCCTGAGACTAATCTGTTACCTATGTCCTGAACCCGTACCAAGGGCGCAGAGAGCATGGTGCATAGAGTAAGGGCCCCAACCTCACCCTCATCCTTTCCTCTTCATGCCCTTCGGGTTCGAATATTTCATGGATGGGGAAACATCATGGCTCCCACCGGCAGCCTCATCCGGTTTTAAACCCGGAAATTTCTCTGTGTCCTCTCCTTCCTCTGTGGCCTGTGGTTAATTCCCCTCCCCTCTACAGTACCTACCAGGAAAGACTATCGCCACGGCCCCCAAGAAGGTCCGTGGATTTTACAGGTATGGCAAAAATTTCCCATGAAGAACCTGAATTTCATGAAGATGGGAACGATTAACCACATAGAGGATTTTCAGGGGCTGAAGACGGGCTGAGGTTGCTGCTGGGTCGGAAGCGGGAATCATTCCCATCCATGTAATTCCAGTTCCCTAATCTTTGTAATCTGTGGACTCCCAGATGGGGCTACTGAATACTGATTTCTGTATTCTGAATTCCTCCCCCAATCAGAGTTAATCAGAGAAATCAGGTGCAAATTCTCCCGCTCCCGCATCTGTGAAACCTGCCTGCCGGCAGGCAGGTCCGTGGACTCACGGGGAGGGGATACCGGGCCTCAGAAACGAAACACGGGCCCGAAAAGAAACGACTGGTCGGTCGTGGTGGAATGTTCCATATAATCGTACCGTACCATAAGGCCCCAATGCCGGGTCAAACCGACGACGAGGCGGGCTCGAAATGTTTGAAAATTATCTTCCATCTCCTGGCTGTCCTGATAGTAGTACTTGACTGCGACCGTCAACATCCGCCAGTGCCAGGCCAAAGAAAGGCCGTAAAGAAACGAGTCGTTGTCCCGGTTCCCGTACCCGGTACGTACCCGCTCCCAGGCGTAGCCGATGTAGGGATTGACGAATAGGTTCAACCGGGACAGCCGGAAAACGGGCCCGAGCTTGACCAAGGGGACATGAACGTCGATCCGAATCCGCTCGGAGTCGATGTCGTGGTACAGATACCCTACCCCAGCATTCCAGGTCAGGGGGGCTTCAAGATCTCCGTAACAGTTGGCGAAGAGGAAGTTCCCGATCACCTCGGCGCCGTTGACGTCGGTATAGAAAAGAAAATCATTCACTATCAGGTGCGGGCTGACCATGAGGAAAAAAAGACCGTATTCGGGAGCGGTTTCGGAGCTGCTGGCGGTCCGGCCGCCGGGCAGCTCCGTTTTCAGGGTATCCCGGTTCCACCCGAAGACCGGACTCACCAGGAACATGGTCGATTCCCTGATCGCTTGCCGGTCGTCGCCAGCGGCGGAGGCAACCGGAAAGGATACGATCAGCAACAGCAACGGCGGTAAACCCGGCCAAATCTTCATCGCCAGTTTATTCCTGGAAGCATCCTGGTCCTGTCCGGCTCCGCGGACGCATGTGGGGGGCCGACGAGAATCGACGCCGGGCGCTACTCCGGCGAGCGACAACCCGGACTCCGCTTCCGCCCGACGGCGGCATCTGTTTCCATGATCGATCGAGCCGCAACACGGCAACAACAGAAAATCCCGATCGGTAATAACGATATCGGCAAGTTCGGGTCTCTGAAAGGCTTTTAAGTTCACGACGGAGTCCGGAGCAACTATACTGAACGCAAGACGCAGGCCGCGCCGATACTTAACTTCGGGCACTGGAGGAGACCGCCATGAAAACAAAGACTGGTGTTGGAACGTTCTTTTTAACGGTCATGGTCGTATTCCAGCTCTCCCCGGGCCTGAGCCGAAGCGAAATCATCACGGCCACTTCAGGAGGGGTTCCCGACGCCGGAGCGCCCGGAGAGGGCGAGCGCTGCGCAGAATGCCTGACGGTACCCCTGCTCGTCAGCCCCTCCGACGGGGAAACCATCGACAACCTGATCCCGCTCTTGACCTGGAACTGCCAAAGCGACCCCAACGCTACCGGCTCCAGGCTGCAGGTCGCCACCGACTACGAATTCGTTCACGTCATCTTCAGCTCGTCTTTGCCGACCCATACCGGAATTGCTCAATCCCGCTACAGTTACAACCTGACGCCGGCCACCACCTACTACTGGCATACATGTCTGCGCTGCGGGACCGAGTACGGCCCCTATTCGGAAACCTGGTCGTTCACCGCGGGTCAGGGAGGGACGATCCTTTCCGCCCCCCAGACCATCTCTCCCCTCGACGGGAGCACCGTCTGCCTCTCGGACGGGAAAATCACCGTCAGCTGGGCCGCGGTCAGCGACGCCATCGAATACGAGCTGGTCCAAAGCCGGGCCGGCAGCCAGAACTCCTACATCTACAAAACCTCGGCAACCGCCCGCGAACTTACTTCCCTGGAGGTGGACCGGACCCATACCTGGAGGGTCTGCGCCCGCAACGATTACGCTTTCGGCGACTTCTCCCCTACCGCCGTTTTCCGGCATAACCTCACCATCGCCGGCGGCGATTACGACGGCGACGGCTCGGCCGATGTCGCCGTCTTCCGCGACGGCCAGGGGTTGTGGGCGGTGCGGGGCCTGACCCGGATCTATTTCGGCGGCGACGGCGATCTCCCCGTCCCCGGGGATTACGACGGCGACGGGACCACCGAGGCCGGGGTCTGGCGCTACGGCGACGGGCTCTGGATCGTCAGGGACGTGACCCGGGTCTACCACGGCCTCGCCGCCGATCTCCCCGTTCCCGGCGATTACGACGGCGACGGCAGCTGCGACGTCGCCGTCTTCCGGCCGGCGGAAGGGCTGTGGGCGGTCAGGGGAATCACCCAAACGCATTTCGGGGTCGAGGGGGATTCCCCCCTGCCCGCCGATTTCAACGGAGACGGGACTTCGGAAATCGCCGTCTTCCGCAGCGGCAACGGGTTATGGGCCTGGCGCGGGGTGACTCGGCTTTACTTCGGCATCACCGGCGACTGGCCCCTGGGCGCCGAGCTGGGGCCCGACCCCAACGACGAACCCGTGGTCTTCCGCGGTTCCTTGGGAGTCTGGACCACCGCCAGCGGCAGCCGCTGGTATTTCGGCAAAGACGGCGACACTCCCGTTCCCGCCTCCTATCTGGGAGCCGAAGACACCTGCGCCGTCTTCCGGCCCACGGCGGGACTATGGGCGCTCCGCGGGGCGACCCGATACTGGTTCGGGGTTTCCGGAGACCTCCCGGTCACGCGCTGACCGACGGCGCCGAACGGATCGGCGCGGTCTCAGAGGCCCATGATCGAGTAGATGATGTCCTCGACCGCGCCATCGGCCTCGAGCCGGTCGAGCACGCCGTCCAGGCGGTTGGGGGCGCCGGCCAGGAAATAAATTCTGCCCTGCGAACCGGTATGAACCAGTTCGCAGGTCAGCGGGGCCCGATCGGTCGCCATGTCCTCGGGGGTGAGTTCGCGGGTCGAGAGAATGATGGCGGACTTGCGGAGCCGATCGGATTCGTAGGGGTGCTCCTCGAGCTGGATCACCTTCTTCAGGCGCCGGATCTTGCGGGCCATCACGTCTTTTTCCTCCTCGTTGCAGAAGAAGGTGACGACCACATTGCCGTCGATACCCGCTTTTTCTTCGAACCCGTGACCGACCACGGTCTTGATGCTGATCCCCTCGTTGCTGAAGGCCGAGGCGATGCTGGTCAGGGCTCCGGACCGGTCGATCACCCGGGCTCGAAATACCCAGTGGTTTTTTCGAGTTCTAGGCATCATTTCCCTCCATTGCCTTGAGGCACCATTGGGGCAGGCGATAGCGTTTGGGTTCGGCCCGGCCGGAGAGAACCGCGAGCGTCCCTTCGGCCATGGCGATCATCTCCAGGGACTCCCGGAACACCAGGACCGGGGCCAACCGTCCGATCCGGCGGCGCAGCGAAGAAAGAACGAAGGAGTTGCGGGCCAACCCTCCGGTCAAGGCGATGGCTTCCACGTCGCCGCCAGCCGCCAGGAACATGGATCCCACGGTTTTGGCGATCTGGTAGACCATGGCTTCGACCACCAGCCGGGCTTTCTCGTCCCCGGCGGCGATCCACTGTTCGATCTCCTCCATCCGAAACTGCCCGAGATAGGACTGGAGCCCCCCTCTTTTGGTCAATTCCTCCTTGAGATCCTCCCGGGAAAACCCGCCGGAATAACACAGTTCGATAAGATCGTCGGTGGGAAGCTGGCCGGCGCGCTGCGGGGTAAACGGCCCTCCCCCAAGAAGTGCGATGTTGTTGTCCACGATCCGGCCCCGGCGCATGGCCGCGATGGAAATTCCGCCCCCCAGGTGCCCGATGACCAGGTTGATCTCCTCCAGGGGGCGTCCGATCTCCGCCGCCGCGCGCCGAGCGGCGGCCCGGAGGCTGAGGATGTGGGCGGTGCTGCGGCGGACGATGGGGGCGTACCCGGAAATTTCGGCCTCGGGCGAAAATTCGTCCACCACCACGGGATCGACCACGTACGCGGGAACGCCGAGTTTCTCGGCCAACGATCCCGCCACCGGGATCCCCAGGTTGCTGGCGTGGACTTTCTCGGGAAAATCAAGAACCGCGGCCACGATCTCCGGATCGACCCGGACTTTTCCTCCCTCCAGTTCGGCCACGATATAGGTGCCGCTGGAAAGCTTCCCCTCGGGCCGGGGGAGAAAGCCTCCCCGCCCGACCACGGCGTCGGGAGAAGGACACCCCCATTGTTCCAGGGCGGAAAGGACGAATCCGGCCAAACAGGCGCCCTGGCGGCGGCGCTCCCCGGGGTCGGCTGCGGAACGGACCTTATGGGGGACTTCGGCCTCGTGAACGCATTCGAGGTCTTCGAAGTAAGCCAGCTTGGTCGAGGTGGACCCGGGATTGACGGCCAGGACCCGGAATTCCGGCGAAGAACGGACCGGACGGGCGGCCGGCGCCCGCCGGGCCCGGGTCCGCTGGGCGTAGATGCTGCAGAGGGCGATCGAATCCAGCCGCACTTCCACGGTGTCGGAACGGGAAAGAATGATGAAGGGCACCGGAAAACCCACGGTGATGCCGGCAAGCGAAGCCTGGCCGTACTTGGCCATGGCGGCGACGGTCTTATAGAGGATGTTGGCGGAGTCGATCCCCGGGCAGACCAGGATGTCGGCTCTCCCCGCGACTTCCCGGGCCCCGGGAAGATCGGGCATGCCTTTGATCGCCACCGACTCCGGGTCGACCGCCAGGTCGAAGGAGAGAGGCCCGCAGACGACGGCGTCCGTCCAGTCCCGGGAAGCGAGGTCGAATCCCAGGCGGGTGGACGGCAGGGACTGAATCTGCTTCTCGTTGGCGGAAAGAACCGCGACGCGGGGGCGCGGGATCCCCATCACCACCCGGGCGACGTCCAGGGAGTTGTCGATCAAATCGACCATGCGGCCGAAATTACAGACGGTGGTGAACCCGGCGTCGGTGAGAATCATGGGGCGCCCTTTGGCGATGGGAGCGGCGTCGAAAACGGTGGCCAGGCTCACGGTGGAGCGAACCGCCAGGGGCCGCATGAAGCGGTTGATGACGGGGGTGGAGATGTTGCCCTTGAGGACGACATCGATCCCCCCCTTCCCCAGCAGTTCCACGGTGGCGGCGGCCGCCTCCTCGTCGCCGGACGCGGCCACGATGTCGCTTGGGGGGATTTCGATCTCGACCTCGTCCACCGACCGCCGGATCTTCCCGGGATCGCCGACCAGGATCACCCGGTCGATGAAACCGTGATCGCGTCCCGACTCGACCAGGCGCAGATCCTCTACCCGGTCGCCCCCGGGAACGATAACGGTCGACGGCTTCAGCTTCCCGGCGATTTCGACCAGATCGGCGACCGCTTCCAGAGGAGGTATCCCCTCTTTCCCTTCCCGTTGTTCCCGCTTGGGGCTCATCGGTCCGACGGCTCTGCTAGCTTTTCCTGAGACGCTTGATCCTCTTGAGCGCCTCGAGCACCTTGGCGTCGCCGCCGGCGGGGGGTCTCCACTCGACCTGGATGGCGGCGAACTCGGCGTCGTCCAGCGCTTCCTTGAAGGAGACCAATCCGATGTTGATCGATTTCAATTCCTGGGAAAACAGACTTGTAACGCTCACCGGGCACCTCCCCTGATCTTGACGATTTCGACGGTCAGAGCGCTGGCGGCGGCGTTGGAGGGCAACACGATCGCGCCCGAGTCCTCCAGCTCTTTTTTCACTTTGGCCTTATCCTGCGGATCGTCGTCCGTTCCGGTTATGGAGCAGGCGACCGTGAGGTGGCGCCCTTCCTTCCGGGCCAGGGCGATCGCATCCCGGATGGCGGGGGCGAGCTCTTCGCCCGGGGCCATGTTCGATCCGTACCCCAAGACCACGTCGAGCAGGATGACCGCGGTTTCGGGATCGCGGGCTTCCTCCACGATCCGTTTTCTGCGCAGCATGAAATCGATCATCGGATGGGGGCGCCCCACCGTGAACTCGTCTTCCCCGAGGTCGACGACCGTGTTCTCGCGGCTTTTCCAGACATCCGCGAGTTTATAGGCGGGATCGATCGGGGCCGGGGAGTAGACCGGACCGATCTCGTCCTTGAACATGAGCTGGGTTTCGTCGCAGAGCGTTCCCCCGCTGAAGAGCCCCCGGAGGTACTTCTGCCCCGGGGCCATCTTCGCCGCCTCGTCCGCCGCCAGCGTTCTCAGCCGGCGGCCGCGCTCTTCCAGCTGCTTTTTAAACCCCTCCACATCTTCGCCCCGGGCCAGCGCGGCGGCGATCAGGCCGGCTTGTTCCAGGTCTTTGGCCGCATGCGCCCCCGCTGAGGCCACGACCCGGGGATCGCCCCCGATCAGGATCGCCACCACCGGTTTGTCCACCGACTTGACGACTTCCGCGACCTTTTCCAGTACCTCGGGCGCAGGGGGCTTGGAGACGAGAGCGATAACCTTGGTGGCTTCATCCTCGGCCAATGCCTTGATCCCCTCGATGAACATGATGCCGCCCACCGCGCTCTTCACGTCCCGGCCTCCGGTTCCGATCGCCTGGGAGATTCCTTCACCCTGGTTGGCGATAACGGCGCTGATCTCCTGAAGGCCGGTGCCGGAAGCGGCGACGATCCCGATTACGCCCCGCTTGACCACGTTGGCGAAGCAGAGCGGCGCACCGTTGATGATGGCGGTGCCGCAGTCGGGACCCATCACCAGCAGGCCCCGGGAACGACCGTATTCCTTGAGTTCCTTCTCCTTCTCGATGGAGACGTTGTCGGAGAAAAGCATGACATGAAGCCCTTTTTCCAAGGCTTCCATGGCCACGTCGCCGGCGTACCGGCCCGCCACCGAGATGATGGCCATGTTCGCTCCCGGCAGATGCTCGATCGCGCCCTCGATGCTTTTCGGCCGGTAATCCCCCGAGCCGGATTTCTTCTGCTTGCTCTCGACCAGCAGTTCCTCCGCCCGAGCCAGGGTCGCGGCGACCGTCTCCTCGTCCGGCGCCTTGGCCACGATGAGAAGATCGGTATCGGAAGCGTCGGCGAACTCGTCCAGGAGCATCCCCGAAGCCGCCAGTATCTGCTTGTTCTCCGCCGTCCCCATCACCACCGTGGCGTCCTCGACCCCGTCGAGCTCGGTAAGGGAACGGGCCACCAGCATCAATGTCACCGAATCGAAATATTCTCCGGTCTTCGTGACGCCTTTTACGACCATCGCTCTTCTCCTTTCTTCATGGTGAGTAAAAAACCCACTCCCATATCGCTCCCCGAACTGGCGCCCAGGGACATCAGTCTTCCCCCGGCCGCGGCCACTTCCCGCTCCGAGCCCTCCAGGAGCGAAACCAGGAGCCGGTAAAATCCTTCGAACAGAAAATTATCGCGGGCCAACTCGATGAAAGTATTGGAAAGGAGGTTGCCCCCCCGGGCGTCCGCCGCGGTGACGCGCCGCACCTCGTCCAGGTCGATCCCGAAAACCGCTTCCAGGAGGTTGGCCGCCACCAGCAGGCCCGCCAGAAAATCGTCGCCGCTGGGCGTAAGACCGTACCCGGCCCCTCTCAGCCGGCGGACCCCCCGGCGCCAGTCTCCGGGCCGATCGAAGAGCAAGCCGACACCCTCCTTGATTCTCTGCATATAAGCCCGTTCGAAACCCGAGACGAAATCGCGTTCCCGTCCCGGCTCGATGAGAAAAGCGAGACTCCCGGAAGGGGCCCCGCGGCTGATCGTGTCCGCCAGCCGGCCCAGGTTCCGGCTCAATCGAGCCGGTTCGCGGCGGGGCGGCTCGAACCGGGAAGCGAAGATATGGGCGGGACCGTAGGAGAGGGCTCTCCCGCCGAGACGCGCGGCGGACGCTTCGACCACCAACCCGTCCACCTCTTCAAGATCGATTCCCCGGACGACAAGGTTGACCGGGCCCTTTCCCACTTCCTCGGTCACCACGGCCACGAGCCGTTCCCCTTCCGTGAGGTTGACCGCGCGCCGGAACCGGGAGTGGAGCGAGTACTTTCCGGGCCGGATCCGGTCCCCGATGCTGACGATCCGGGGAGAGGACGGTGGAGTATTCGTATCGGCTGCGAGCGCGGGCACGTTTCTAAGCGTAACAACACATTGTCATTTGACGGAACCGACGCCGGACGCCGTCCTCGATCCGCGGGCCCCGAAACGGGCATAGCTCCTTGACCGGCCTCAGCATCGGCGAGTATCCTAATCATTTATCGATGCCGTGAAATAATAACAAATCCCCGGGCGCGGCGCCATTGAAATCAAACCCGCGGCACCGGCAAACGAGGTGAAGCCATGAGCAAGACCAAAGATCACATCGCCACGGTGGACGCCATCCTCCCGGAGGAAGCCATCGAACACGAAACGCGGGGGTGGGTGGTCTATCCCATCGGATCGCGGCCCAAGATGGGCATGGCGTTCCTGCTCGGGGTCCAACAGTACCTGACCATGTTCGGCTCCACCGTCCTCATCCCGTTCATCATCGGGAAAGCCATGGGCATGCCCCAGGCCGAACTCGCCCTGCTCATCTCCACCATCTTCCTGGTTTCGGGACTCGCCACGCTCCTTCAGCAATCCCCCCTCGGAAACCGCCTTCCCATCATCCAGGGGGGGACTTTTTCCTTTCTCGGGCCCATGTTCGCGATCGTGGGCATGTGCGCCGCCCAGCAGCTGGGCTGGAGGATCATGATCCAGCAGGTGGCCGCCGCGGTCATGTTCGCCTCGATCTTCGAAATCGCCCTCGGCTATACCGGCTTGATGGGTTTCGTCAAACGGGTGATGAGCCCCATCGTCATCGGCCCCACCATCGCCATGATCGGCCTCGGGCTCTTCAACATCGGGGCCCCCTGGATGGCGAAGAACTGGATCATTTCCGGGATAACCCTGGTCGCCCTCGTGCTCTATTCCCAGGTTTTTTCCCGACATTCGAAGGTGTTTTTGCTTTTTCCGGTTCTCCTGGCGGTGCTGACCGGATGGGCGGCGGCGGGAATCGGAACCGTCCTGGGGCTGATCCCGGAAGGCAACGAAGCCTACCTCTTCGGCAAATTCAGGCTTCTCCACGAAGCCCCCTGGTTTTCCCTGCGCCCCCTGGTACCGTTCAAATGGGGTTTCCCGGCCTTGAACAGCATCACCGTGGCGGGCATCTTCGGGATGCTGGCCGGGTTTCTCGCTTCCATGATCGAATCCGTCGGCGACTACTACGCCTGCGCCCGGATCGCCGAAGGGCCGGTCCCCACCGAACGCATGATCTCCCGGGGCATCGGAACCGAAGGTCTGGGCTGCCTTCTGGCCGGAATTCTCCAGACCGGCAACGGGACCACCTCCTATTCCGAAAACATCGGGGCCATCGGTCTCACCCGGGTGGCCAGCCGGCGGGTGATCAAGGCCGGAGCCGTCGTCATGCTCGTGCTGCCCCTCTTCGGGAAGTTCGGCGCCACGCTGGCCACCCTCCCCCAGCCGGTGGTCGGGGCCATGTTCGTCGGACTGTTCGGGCTGATCGCGGCCGTGGGACTTTCCAACCTCCAGTTCGTCAACCTCAACAACTCGCGCAATCTTTTCATCATCGGGATCTCCTTTTTCGCCGGGCTCTCCATTCCCTATCAGTTCAACCCCATGCTTTCCGCATCCGCCGCCCCGATCGCCTGGGGCGATCCCGGCGGATTCCTCCGCATCCTGGGGAACATCCTCCAGGCCGTTCTTTCCACGGGTATGGCGGTGACCGCCATCGTCGCCATCATCCTCGACAACCTCCTCCCGGGGGCGACGCGCGAAGAACGCGGCCTCACCACCTGGGAGGAAAACGCCACCGAGGAAGCGTGGGAAAAGGCGGAGGCGGCCTGGGCGGAGATGGAGGTCGGGGAAGAGTGCCGCGTGGGGATGCCCTGCGAATCTCCTCCTGCTTGACCGTCCCGCCGGGAGAAGCTATAGTAGCACCGCGAAGCGTCACATATTTCCACACCATGGAGGTGCCCGATGGTCGATATCGACAAAGCCAACGAAAAAGCCCTGAAAGCGCTGCTGGAAGCCCGGCCGTTCTGGGTGGATATCCAACCGGCGATCGAGTGCGTTCCCGGGATGAAGAAAAATCTCATACTCCATTCCGGCCCTCCCGTCACCTGGGAGCGGATGTGCGGCCCTCAGCGGGGAGCGACGATCGGGGCGCTGATCTACGAGGGGATGGCGACCTCAGTGGAGGAGGCCGAGGAGCTGGCGGCTTCGGGAGAAATAGAATTCGACCCCTGCCACCACCACGACACCGTCGGGCCCATGGCCGGAATCGTCTGCGCCTCCATGCCGATGATCGTGACCGAGAACGAGGTCACCGGCCAGAAAGCCTTCAACAGCCTCAACGAAGGGATCGGGAAGGTGCTCCGCATGGGCGCTTACGACGAGGAGGTCATCGAACGCCTGAAATGGATGGAGCGCGTGCTCGGCCCGGTCCTGCAGAAAGCCATCCGGAAAGCGGGCAAGATCGATCTCAAGAACATCATGGCCCAGGCCATTCAGATGGGGGACGAACTCCATAACCGGAGCCGGGCCGCTTCCTACATCCTCTTCACCAAATCGGCCCCCTATATCCTGGAGACGCTCGACCGCAAGAACATCGGCGACACCGTCGAAGCCCTCAAATTCCAGGAAGCGAACATCCACAGTTTCCTCGGGTTCGCCATGTCCAGCGCCAAGGTCAGCCTGATGGCCGCCGAAAACGTCGAGGGAAGCTCGATGGTCACGGTGATGGCCCGGAACGGCACCGACTGGGGCATCCAGGTCTCCGGCCTGGGCAAACAGTGGTTCACCTGCGAGTCCCCGGTTCCGGAAGTGCTCCTCTTCCCCGGGTTCACCAAGGACGACGTCGGCCGGGACATCGGCGATTCCGCGATCATGGAGACGTACGGAATCGGCGGTTGCGCCCTGGCGGCGGCGCCAGCCATCGTCCAGTTCGTCGGGGGCACCTACGACCTGGCGGTCTCCAAGACCCTGGACATGTACGAAATCTCCCTGGGCGAAAACAACATCTACCAGATCCCTGCGCTCGACTTCAGGGGGTCTCCGACCGGTATCGACATCGTCAAGGTGGTCGAAAAAAGCCTGCCCCCCTTCATCGATACCGGCGTCGCCCACAAAGACCCCGGCGTGGGACAGGTCGGCGCCGGGTTGTGCGACGCGCCCATGCAGGTCTTTCAGGACGCCCTGGTGGCATTTTCGGAAAAATACGCCTAGTCAGAACGAACTACAGGTCAACGGAAGGAATCGACGGACGGAACCCCGGTCCGCCAACCGAAGCAGCGGGCAACGGCGGGGACCCGGAGACGCGGAGCGGGCGGAAACAGCGCGGGGGTCATCCGGGTTCGACGACCGCGTTCCCGGCAACCGCCCGTTCGGTTCCGGCAACACACAGGAGAGGGTAGCGATGAGCGAGAAGAAAAAGAGCATGATCGAGCTGCTGGAAAGCGCCAAGTGGTACGATCTTACCCAGGCCCTGAGCATTTTTACGCCCCCCTGGCCCGGCGAGATGCCGCTGCAGATCCAGTTTTTCAAGCGCTTGACCGGCTCCTTCATCGGCGGCGCGGGAGCCAACGGGCAACTGATCGAGTGGAGCAACAACACCGGGACCCACCTGGTCGGCCCCACCGCTTTTCATTCGGGCATGCGCTCCATCGCCGAAATCCCGCTGGAGGATATCTGCGGCGAAGGCGTCGTCGTCGACATCTCCGACGCGGTTTCCGACTACAGCCTCTACACCCCGGAGATGATCGAGGAGCGGGCCGAGGTCAAGGAAGGCGATATCCTTATCATCAACACCGGCTACCACAAGTTCGGCTACGACCAGCCGGACGTCGTCAACCCCGACGCCCAGGGGGGCATCGAGAACAAGGAGTTCGGCTACCTCCTCCGGCATCCGGGGCCGGCACCCGGATTCTTCGAATGGGCGCTGAAAAAGAAGCTGAAGGTGATCGGCGTCGATTGCGGATGCGCCGAGCACCCCATGAACACCAACCTGCGCTACATGCACGCGCGCGAGTTCGAAAAAGCCGAAGCCAAGCTGAAAAAAACTCACGGCAAGACCTGGGACGAGATGTTCCCCCAGGACGAATACTATAAGCTCACCCATCAGACCATGCCCAAAGCGGGCCTGTTGCTGGCGGAATCGCTCGGGGGCCAGATCGACAAGCTGAAAAACCGGCGGGCCTGGATCATGATCCACCCCATCCCCTTCTGCGAAGTGGAATCGGCCTGGGCCCGTGTGGTCGCCCTCGAACCCCCGGAGGGGATGAGCCTGAAAGACTTCTTCGCCCGGATGGAGGCGGAGAAGATGTACGATATGTCGATCCCCTTCAGCGTCCAGACCCCACAGTGGGCCAATTACGTCCCCCTGATCGTCCACTACACCAAACGGGTGGGGGGACAGTACTTCGGCCTGGGACGGAACAACGCCCACTGCAAGGCCAGCTTCCACCTGAGCTGCCACATGGACGGGGAGAAACATTTCCACATGGGCGGCCGCACCATCGGCCAAACCCCGATGGAAGTCTGGATCGGCCCGGGCGCCATCGCCGATATCTCCGACATGGTCAGCGATACCAGCGTCTACACGCCGGATATGGTCGAAAAAGTGGTGGACGTCAAGGAAGGCGACATCCTCATCATCAAGACCGGCTATTACCGTTACGGCTGGTACAGCCCCGACTCCGACGAGTTCCGCTACATGATCCGGCACCCCGGCCCCTCCCCCGATTTCGCCGATTGGTGCCTGAAGAAGAAGATCAAATGGCTGGGCGTCGACTGCGTGGCCATGGAACACCCGATGAACACCATCCAGCGCAACTGGCATCCCAAAACCTTCGCCGAAGCCGACCGGAAGCTGAAGGAGGATTTCGGCAAGGACTGGGACGAGATGTACCCGCTGGACAAGTTCTACCAGGACATGCATCTCAACCTCTTTCCCAAGGGGATCATCCACGCCGAAAACCTGGGAAAAGACCTGGGCGACCTGGAAAGCGGCCGCTATTTCATCGGCTGTTTCATCCAGAAAGGGATGGAACTGGCGTCCTGCTGGGCCCGGTTCGTCGCCTGGAAGGATTGAACCGGAAATTCAGGGAAGGGCGGGACAGGCCGTCCTTTCGAGAGTGGTACGCTTAGAAAACCGCCGGCGGCGGACGGCCGCCGCCGGCGACGAATCCTGCCCAATCGACATCGGGAGGACGACATGACCTTGGTGCAAGATTTCGCCTATTTTAAACCGGGGAAGCTGGCCAAGGCGCTGGCGCTGAAGACCGAATACGGGTCCCGGGGCCGGTTCCTGGCGGGAGGAACCGACCTGATCAACAACCTGGCCGACGAAGTCGTCTCCCCGGAGGCGGTCATCGACCTCAAGGGGATCGCCGATCTCAAGCGCCTGGAATTCTCCCGCGGACGCCTCCGGATCGGCGCCCTGGTCACCTTCAGCGACCTGATCGGGTCGGCCACGGTCAAGCGCCGCTTCCCCCTGCTCTGGGAAGCCGCCGGAGAAGTGGCTTCGATCTCGGTCCGGAACCGGGCCACCTTGGTCGGGAACCTCTGTTCCTGCGTTCCCTGCCTCGACAGCGGGCCGCCGCTGGTTCTCTACGAAGCCACCGTCGAGATCGCGGGATCGGAGGTCGCCCGGGAGATGTCGATCTTCGATTTTCTGCAGGGCCCGCGGAAAACCGCCCTACAACCGGAGGAGATGGTGACCGCGGTCACGTTCCCCGATCTCCCCCGGGAACGGGGGGAAAGTTTCGTCAAACTCAAGCGTTACCGGGGAGAAGACCTGGCCCAGGCGAGCGTGGGGGTCATCGCCCTCCCCGGCAACCGTTACCGGGTGGCGTTCGGGTCGGTCAATCCCGTGCCGGTGAGAGCGGCGGCGATCGAGGCCGTTCTCAAGGGCGGAAGCCTTACCCCGAAACGGATGGAGGCGGCGCTGGACCTGGTGGCAAAGGTGGTGGCGCCGCTCACCGACATCCGAGCCAGCAGGGAATACCGGCTGCATATGTGCCGGGTCATGCTGGAGCGTGCGCTCAAAGCCGCCGACGAACGGCGGCGCGGCCGGGGGCCGAAATACGGGACCAGTCTCATCTAGCGGGGGAGATACGATGAAGCAGACGATCACATTCACTCTCAACGGAAGCAAGCGAAGCGTCGACGTCGAACCCGCGGACCTCCTGCTGGACGTTCTCCGGGACCGGCTCGGGATCAAGGGGCCCAAGTACGGCTGCGGCCGCGGGGATTGCGGGACCTGTACGATCCTGCTCAACGGCAAAAGCGTGCGCAGCTGCCTGATGCTGGCGGTGGAGGCGGACGGACAGAAGGTGGAGACGGTGGAAGGACTCTCCGCCCGCAGACTCAGCCCCCTCCAGGAGTCCTTCATCGCCCACAGCTCCTTCCAGTGCGGGTTCTGCGCCCCCGGCATCCTGATGACCGCGACCGAGCTGTTGAGGAACAATCCGAAACCGACGCGGGAGGAGGTCAAGGAAGCGATCTCCGGCAACCTCTGCCGCTGCACCGGATACGAGCCGATCATCAACGCTATTCTGGCCGCGGCCGGCGCGAAAAAATAACGGGCGAAGCCCAGCCTTGAGTAAGGGGGACGTAATGGAAAAACTGAAAGTTGTCGGGCACTCGCCCTCCCGCATCGACGAAAAAGATAAAGTCACCGGGGCGGCGCAGTACGTGGACGATATCGAATTCGGCCCCGGGCTTCTCCACGCCGAAATCATCGAAAGCCCCCACCCCCACGCCTTGATCAAGGGGATCGACATTTCCGAAGCCGCAAAGGTTCCGGGGGTGGTGGCGGTGGTGACGGGGAAGGATTTCCCCTACAAGTTCGGCCTCTATATGAAAGACCGCTACATCCTGGCTCAGGATCGGGTGCGGTTCGTGGGCGAACAGGTGGCGGGGGTCATCGCCCGCGACCCGAGAACCGCCCGGCGGGCGGCGAAACTGGTCCGGGTCGATTACGAACCCCTGCCGGCCATCCTCGACCAGATGGCCGCCATCCGCAAGAACCCGCCCCTCATCCACCCCGACCTCGGCGATTATCCCCATGTCCCCTGGTTCTATCCCCAGGCGGGCACCAACATCGCCCACTGGCGGAAAATCCGCAAGGGTGACCTGGCCGCCGGATTCCGGAAAGCCGACGTCGTCCTCGAAGACACCTACCATGTCTCGCGCTTCGCTCATTGCTGCATGGAAACCCATATCGCGGTCGGCCTGGTCGACCATTCCGGGCGGATGACGGTCTGGGCCTCGTCCCAGTCCCCTTTCACCCAAAGACATCTTTTCGCCGAGGCCCTCTCTCCCCTGGGTTTCACCCATAAGGACGTCCGGGTCATCACTCCTTACATCGGGGGAGGATTCGGAGGCAAGGCCGGGGTGACCATGGAGATTCTGGCCGCCGCTTTCGCCACCGTGGTCAAGGGCAGTCCGGTCAAGGTCCGCTGGCGCCGGGATCAGGAATTCTACAACACCTACATGCGCCAGGCGGTGGTCTCCAAACTGAAAATCGGGGTGAAGAAGGACGGTACCATCACCGCCTTCGACATGGCCAACTATTGGGACGCCGGACCCTTCGTGGAATACGGGGCCAACGTGGTCAACTCCTCGGGCCTGTCGGCCACCGGGCCTTACTCGATTCCCAACATCCGGATCGATTCCTATTGCATCTATACCAACCTGCCCGCGGCCGGCCCGTACCGCGGCTTCGGGTACTCCGAGATGCTTTTCGGGGTGGAATCGCACCTGGACCGACTGGCCAAGAAAATCGGAATGGACCCGGCCGAGTTCCGGGAGAAGAACGGGATCAGGCGGGGCCAACCCCTGGCCTACGGGGCGGGGATGAACGAAGGCAACATCCAGGAATGCCTGAAACGGGTGGCCCGGGCGGTCAAGCTCGACCGGAAGGAAGTCTCCCCCGATCCCCGCAAGGCGATCGGAAAAGGCATCGCCTCGGCCTGGAAAGGGCCGGCCATGCCGCCCAATGCGTCCAGCAGCGCCTTCCTCAAGTTCAACGAGGACGGGTCCATCAACCTCCTGGTTTCCGGAATCGACATGGGCCAGGGACTGCTCACGGTGATGGGCCAGATCGCGGCCGAAGTGCTCGCCCTGCCGATGGAGAAGGTCCGGGTCGAATGTCCCGACACCGACCGCAACCCCTACGAGTGGCAGACCGTGGCTTCCCACGTGACCTGGTCCTGCGGCAACGCGGTCCGGCGGGCGGCACTCGACGCCCGCGCCCGGATCTTCGACGGCGTGTCCCGGGCCTTCAAGTACAACCCGGATTCCCTCTATCTCGAGGACGAACAGGTGAAATGCCGGACCGACCCGGCCTTCGCCCTCCCCTTGAGGAACTTCGTCATCGACGGGATCATGGTCGAGGACGGCACCTTCCGAGGCGGACCGATCACCGGGCACGGGATGTTCATGCCCGAGTTCATGAGCACCAAGAGCGACCCCGAAACCAGCCAGGGGGGTCACCCCAACCCGCACTACACGGTCGGGGCCGGGGCCATCGTCCTCGAAGTGGACAAGGAGACGGGGAAGGTCAGGATTCTCAAGGTCGCCGAGGGCTTCGACGTCGGACAAGCCATCAATCCGGAGCTGGTGCGGCACCAGATCCTGGGCGGGTTCATGCAGGGTTTGGCCACGATCCTTTACGAGGACATGCGCTTCGACCCGGACAGCGGACGGATCCTCAACCCCAACTTCACCGACTACAAGATCCCGACCGCGCTGGATCTGCCCGACGAGATCGTGCCCATCATCATCGAGACCCCACAGCACGACGGTCCCTACGGAGCCCGGGGCGTGGGCGAACACACCATGATTCCGGTGGCCCCCGCGGTCGCCAACGCGCTGGAAGACGCGCTGGGGATCAGGTTCAAGTCGATGCCCATCACCGCGGAAAAGATCGCGATGGCGATCAAGGCCGGCCTCAAGGAAGTGGACTGAGACGGCACGAGCGAAGGCAAAGAAAAGCCCCCGGGGGAAACCCCCGGGGCTTTTCTTTCCGGCCGAAGCCCTGGCTTCAGATGTCGAGGGCTTCGGGGATGATCAGCTTCTCGTTGGCGGCGATGATATCGTCGTCGGCGGGGAGGAACGCGGTCCGGGAGACCTGCTCCAGGTATTCCTCCTTGATGCTCTCCTCCCAGAGTTCCCGGGTGAGGTAGAAGATCTTGGCCCCGCCCAGTTCATGCTGTTCTTCCGGCCAAGGATAGGAGGGCAAAGCCATCCGCAGACCGGCCAGACGCCACCCGTTGTAACTTTCGAAGGTCGCCCAGAACTCGTCGTTCTTGCAGACCTCGAAGGCGTACCAACACTTGGAGTAGAAGAGAATCGCCCCGGCGTTGATCTGGCGCTCGAACGTCAGAGTATGGAGACTGATATTGACTTCGGGGTCGCGGATTCTGCCGTTGGCGATCCCCACCAGCCTCCCTTCGTTGAGCCCGAGGAAAAAGTACTCGTCCTTCATCCGCTTGCGCTTGATGGCCAACAGCTCGGCGTAGACGCGGACGCCGACGATGTCGTAATAATCGTATTCGGCGTCCAGCGTCAGCCGCAGGAACGAGAGTACGGGGTCGACCTCTTCGGGCTTGATCGGGCGGATGAGGACGTTGAAGGTTTTCCCTTCCCGGTTCTTGATCGGCGAGTACATGGGCGGCATCGCCGGCGCGCGGTCGGGGGCCTGCAGCAGACCCTCCAGCCATTCGACTTTGAAGGTGTATTCGCTTTTACGGAGCTTGGTGGGGATCGGTCTCTTCATCTCGCCCTCCTTGGTGGGTTGTTTGTGGGGGAATTTTACCGGCGCGCCGCGGCCGCGGCAAGCAATTTGGAGGGGCGACGGCGCCCCGGACGGGGGTCAACCGGTCAACCCGGAGTAGAGAACCTTGAGCCCGATCAGAATCAACACCGCCCCCCCCGCGGCTTCGAGACGGTTCTCGCAGAAATGTCCCAGCCTGGACCCCAGCAGTATCCCGGCAAAGGACAGGGCGAAAGCCACCAGGCCGATCACCGCCGCCGGAGTCAGGACCGCGACTCCCAGAAAGGAAAAACTGATCCCCACCGCCAAGGCGTCCAGGCTGGTGGCCACGCCCAGAAGAAACAACACCCGGGTATCCTCGACGCAGGCGGGACGGCGGGGTTCCGCCAGGCGACGCGACTCCCAGATCATTTTCCCGCCGATGGCGGCCAGCAGCGCGAACGCCACCCAGTGGTCGACCGCATCGAGGGCGCCCCGGAACCGCCAGGCCGCCAACCAGCCGAGGACGGGCATCAGGGCCTGAAAACCTCCGAAGAATAAACCGGTTTTGAACGCGGCCGGAACGCGGCGGCAACGGAGACCGGCCCCCGCCGCCACCGCCACCGCGAAAGCGTCCAGGGCCAGGGCCAGGGCGATCCCGATGACGGTGAGCGCGCTTATACCGGCCGCCCTCGCTTCATCCCCGCGGCGTCAGACCGGGTTGGGGATATCGACAAATTCCACCTCCATCCCGAACCGTTCCCGGAGATTGTCCCCCAACGCCGTGATTCCCGGAACCTCGGTGGCGTAATGGCCGGCGGCCAGAAAATGGATGGACCCTTCGCGGGCGGCGTGCATGACCGGCAAGGAAACCTCCCCGGTGATATAGGCATCCAATCCGGCCGAAATCGCCGCCGCCACCGAGCCCTGGGCGGCGCCCGAACAAAAACCGACGCGACGGATCCGGGAAGGACCCGAATCGAAAACCAGGGGTTCCCGGCCGAAAACGTCCCGGACCCGGGCGCTCAACTCCCCGATGCTCAGGGAGTCGACCGCACCCGCCACCCCCACCTCCCCGAAACCGACGGGGTCCCGCAACCCCAGCAGGCGCCCGGCGACCGCGTTGTTCCCCACCACCGGATGCCGGTCCAGGGGAAGGTGGTAGGCCCAGAGCGTAATGTCGTTTTCCAGGAGAATCCGAACCCGTTCCCGCAATCCTCCCCGCAGAACCCGGCTGTCGCGGTCCCAGAAAATGCCGTGGTGAACCAGGATCGCGTCGGCTTCCCGGCGGACCGCCTCGCGGAACAGGGCGACACTGGCGCTTACCCCGGTGACGAGCCGGGAAATTTCCTCCGCGCCTTCGACCTGAATGCCGTTGGGACCGTAATCGACGAATTCGCCCACCGAGAGAAACTCGTCCAGATATTCCGCCACTTCATCCCTGAGCACACGCGCCATCGCTGCCTCCGCTGGTGCCAACGGCCCGGTTGCGGCCGTTTATCGTTTTCGGGTATTCTAGCTTATACCCTAGGGCCACGGAGGAGAAGAAGGATGAAATCGATCGTGCTCTGCGCCCTGCTGGCGGCCGCGGCGGCGGGGGACTCGACCGGCACGCTTTATACTTTCCGGGGAATTCCCTGGGGGGCCTCGGTGCGCGAGGTGGAAAATACCGCCGCGGAAAAAGGTTTCAGCCTCCGGGACCGGGTGATGGAGCCCGCCGAGAAATTCCTGGAATACCGGATCGTCTCCATGGGGAGGGAATGCTCGGCCGAATTCCGTTTCAGCCCTTCCGGGGGGAAACTCTTCGCGGTGGTCCTGACCTGGGACGAGGAAGGGTTCGGCCGAACCGTCCTGGAGAATCTCAACCGGGACCTGGGCGCCCCGCGGCAGGTCGTGCCCGGCCTCGAGGTCTACGTCTGGGACCGCGAAGATTCCGAGGTCGAACTGCGCATCTGGGACGAAGAAACCATCCTCATATTCGGGAAGATGACCCTCTGGAAACAGGCCCGCGAAGAACGCCGGAAGGCGGAGAAGGCGGCCGAGGACTGAATATCCGACCGCCGGGCCCGGGCATAAAAAAAGGCCCCGGGGAACCCCGGGGCCTTTTTTTATGGGAATAAACTTATTCCCCGTAGACCGTCACGGTCGTGCAGGCATACAGACCAATGATACTCATGGTGTGGTAATCAACATGGTGTATCTTGGAGATGCCGGCGGCCTTGGCGGCGGCGTCGATACTGGCATCGCCCAGCCCGACAAGACCGAGGTAGGAAACCGCCTCGGACTGCCCGACCTTGGCAAAGCCGGAAGTAGCGCCGGTCGCGGTCAGAGGACCGGAAACGTCGCTGTAGACGAACCCGGTCACGGGGGCCATACCCATGGCACAGCCAGTCAACACCACCACGCCCAGAAGCGCAACAGCAGCAACTTTCTTCATGCCGTCCTCCTTTTCTCTCTTTCCGCCGGCCACCCGGAACCCTTGTTCCGGACCCGCGGTTACACTGGTTAATGTAACAAACTACGGAATTTTTACAAGTTTATTCTTTGGAGAAATAGATGTTGCGGAAGGAAACCCGGGTGCCGCTCCCGGAATGCTGGGAGTTCGTATACAGGCGGAGCGCGCTCACCCGTTCGGGTTTTTCCCCGTCGAAGAGATCCAGGTAATCCTGGTAGACGTTGCGTTTTTCCCGGACCCATTCCCCCAGCTTTTCCGGGCCCGATTTAAGGACGATGACCCGGCTTTTCCCCCAGGTCGGGCAGGGGCCGGAGGTACCCACCGGAGCGGTGCTGCTCCAGTAGTACCCCACCGCCTTCACGAAGGGTTTGTTGAGAAAACTGAGCGAGCCGAAGGAGATATAGACCTGTCCCGCCTGGTCGTCGGTCTCGGGATCGAGAAAATTCCCCCCCCGGGGGAGTTCTTCCACCTTCCACTCCCAGTTCAGATAGGGGTGGTGCTTCAAGTTGAAATCCAGCTCCCGATAGATCCCGAAAGCGCTGTTGCTGCTGGCCATCTCCACCGCCCAATCGACGCCCTCGCTGGAGAGAGAGATGGAGATCGGCTCTTTTTTGTCGTCCAACTCCCATGACCGGGGAACCGTTCCGTCGAGGCCTTCGGAGAAATCGCCCACCAGGATGATGTTCTCCATTTCCCGGATGACCGCCGCCGGAGGGGCGGTGGGAACCGGAAGGGCGGCGGAGGTTCCGTTGGCGGGGGGAGCTACCGCCAGAACCCCCAGGCCGATCAGGATGGCGGCCGTCACCGCCCTCCCCCTTCCTCATCCTCCGCCTCCAGGCGGATATGAAGTTCCTTCAGCTGCTCGGAACTGACCGGAGAGGGAGAGCCGGTGGTCAGGCAGATGGCCCGTTGGGTTTTGGGGAAGGTGATGACGTCCCTGATCGAATCCAACCCCAGCATCAGCATCAGCATCCGGTCCAGGCCCAGGGCGATGCCGCCGTGGGGAGGCGCTCCGTATTGAAGCGCGTCCAGCAGAAAGCCGAACCGTTCCCGGGCTTCCTCCGGGGATATGTTCAGCAGCGAAAACATCTTGCTCTGTACCTCCTGGCGGTGAATCCTGATGCTCCCGCCCCCCATTTCGGTTCCGTTGAGGACCAGATCGTAAGCCAGGGCGCGCGCCCGGGCCGGATCGGTATCCAGGAGAGGAATGTCTTCCGGAACCGGGCTGGTGAAGGGGTGGTGAACCGCGGCGTACCGTCCCGCCTCCGGGTCGTATTCCAGGAGGGGGAAATCGACTATCCACAAGAATCTGAATTCTCCCTCCGGAATCAAGCCCAGGTCCCGGGCCAGGCGGAGGCGGAGGCGCCCCAGGGCTTCCGCGGCCACGTTTGCCCGGGCGGCGATCATCATCACCGGATCGTGCGGCCCGCAGCCGAGCATCTCCCGCATTTTTTCCAGGAGAGGGTCGGAAAGGAATTTCTTCATCGGCGATTTCAGCGAACCGTCGGGCCGGGGCAGAATCCAGAGCAGGCCGCCCGCTCCCGCTTCCTTGACGAAAGCGGTCAATTCGTCCATCTGCTTAAGCGAAAGTTCGGCCCCCCCGGGAACCGCCAGGGCGCGGACGACTCCCCCTTCGGCCAGGGCGCTTTGGATGACGTTGAACCCGGTTTCCCGGAAAAGATCGGTAAGGTCCCGGATCTCCATACCGAAACGCAGATCGGGTTTGTCGCTTCCATACCTGAGCATGGCCTCGGCGTAGGTCAGCCGGGGGAACGGGGTGGAAACCCGGCGGCCGATGATTTCCGAAAACACTTCGAACACCAGACCTTCGATGGTCCGGCAGATATCTTCGGGGGTGACGAAGGACATCTCGCAGTCGACCTGGGTATGCTCGGGCTGCCGGTCCGCGCGCAGATCTTCGTCGCGGAGGCACCGGGCGATCTGAAAATATTTGTCCACCCCCGCCACCATGAGCATCTGCTTGAAAAGCTGCGGGGACTGGGGCAGCGCGTAAAACTGCCCGGGGTGGACGCGGCTCGGCACCAGATAGTCCCGGGCCCCCTCGGGGGTGCTTTTGGTCAGGAGAGGGGTTTCCACCTCCCAGAACCCCTGGGCGCTCAAATACGATCTGACCTTCTGGGTGACCAAATGACGGAACTTCAGGTTGCGCAGCATCCGGGGCCGGCGCAGGTCGAGGTAGCGGTGGGCCAGCCTGGTCTCTTCCTGCACCGCTTCTTCCTCGTCGAGGGGAAAGGGAGGAGGAAGACTGGGGTTGAGGATCTGAAGGCCGGAAACGGCCACTTCGATCTCCCCGGTGGGAAGGTCGGGGTTTTCGGTCCCCTCCGGGCGTTTTCCCACCCGTCCCCGGACGGCGATCACGTATTCCGAACGCAGCCCCTCCGCCCGGGCATGCGCGTCGGCGGCGGTCTGCGGGTTGAAGACTACCTGGGTGATCCCCTCGCGGTCGGCCAGGTCGACGAAAATCACCCCTCCATGGTCGCGGCGGCGACGGACCCACCCCGAAAGCGTCACTTCGCTCCCGGTGTCCCCGCCGCGGAGTTCTCCGCAGGTGTGGCTGCGCTTCCAGAATTCCATGCTAGCCCTCTCCCTTCTTGATCGTCTCCGCCAGAACGTCGAGGGAATCCGCAACCTCCCGCTCCACCCCTTCCCCCATATCCTTGAACTTGACCTTTCCCCGCCCGGCTTCGGCCTCACCCCGGGTGACGACGAAATCGACGCCGGCACGGTTCGCCTCCCGGAACTGCGCCCTCGTGCTGCGGTTCCCGTAGTCCATCAGGGCCGGGATTCCGGCGCGGCGGAGGCCGGAGACCGTCCTCGCCCCCCACGCCGCGGCTTCTTCCCCGATGCAGACGCAGTAAACCGATTTCTTCCCCGAGCGAGGCGGCTGAATCGTGACGTCCCCGGCGCAGAGCAGCAGCCGTTCCAACCCCACCGAGAACCCGGCGGCGGGCGTCGGGGGCCCCCCCAGGTCGCGGACCAGGTCGTCGTAGCGGCCGCCCGCCGCGACCGCGTCCTGGGCGCCCAGGGAATCGGAATAGACCTCGAAGACGGTGCGGGTATAGTAGTCCAGGCCCCGGACCAGACTCGGCCGGCGGACGGCGGCGATCCCCAGGTTCTCGAGCCCGGAAAGCACGGCCTGGAAATGGTCCCGACAGCCCGGGCAAAGGTGGTCGGAGACGACCGGAGCGGCCTCCAGCACCGGGCGGCAGCAGGGGTTCTTGCAGTCCATGACCCGCAGGGGATTACGCTCGGCGCGGGCGCGGCAGTCGGCGCAGAGGTCGGCGGACCGATCCCGCAGGAAAGCTTGCAGCTTTTCCCGGTAGATGGGGCGGCAGTCGGCGCAGCCGACGCTGTTGATCTCCAGCCGGGGCGCCCTGACCCCGGCCGCGCCCAGGAAGAACATGAGCAGGTCGACGATCTCGACGTCGAGGGCGGCCTCGTCCGACCCCAGGGCCTCCACTCCGAACTGATGGAACTGGCGCCGGCGGCCCGCCTGGGGCCGTTCCCGCCGGAACATCGGGCCCAGATAAAAATAACGGGCCAGCGGCACCGTCTTGTAGACGTGGTGCTCCAGGTAAGCCCGGACCACGCCCGCGGTCCCTTCCGGACGGAGCGTCAGCCCCTTGCCGCCGGCGTCGGTGAAGGAGAACATCTCCTTGTCGACGATGTCCGTCCCCTCGCCGATTCCCCGGACGAAGAGCGACGTCGCCTCGACCAGCGGAGTTCTGATTTCTCCGTAGCCGTAGAGAACGCCGACGGCCCGGGCCGCGGCTTCCGCCGCCGCCCAGCGCCGCGCTTCGTCGGGGAAGACGTCCTGCATCCCCCGTACTGATTGTATCCTCGTCTCGGTCATAAAAATCACGAACCCCGGCCCGAGGGACCGGGGTTTGTCGGCCGGGCTGCGCGCGAGCGCCGGAAAAGGGAACGGACCGGGCCCGCTCAGGCCCGGGGCACCCGGCGCCCGATCCGGGCTTTCATGATCTTCCCGGGTTTGAAGTGAGCCACGTAGCGGCCGGGAATCTCCACCTCCTGCTCCGGGAAACGGGGATTGCGGCCCATTCTCGGTTTGCGGTAGACGGTTTCAAATACTCCGAAATTTCTGAACTCCACGCTCCTGCCCGCGGCCAACTCGTCCACGATGTAATCCAGAAACTTCTGAACCACTTCCTTGACCGCGACTTGGGTCAAGCCGGTCTCCTCGGCAATTCTTACCGCCAGTTCTCTCTTGGTCATATGCTGACTCCTTCTTTTCGGACCGCTCGGTTTGGTGAAAGGGTAGCAGAGTCGCCCGCGCGGATTCAAGCGAGATTATCCCCGAACCGGGCCCGCAGCCGGTTCAGAGCCGGACCGCGCCCGTTCCCAGAACCCGCTCGATCTCCTTGATCAGGGAGGGAGAGCAGCGGATATGATGTTCGCGCCCGGTCTTGATCACGACCTTCTGCCCCGTGGGGCAGCGCAGATCGAAAAATACCGGACAAGGACCGGGGTACCGGGAAAAAATACCGACCAGGTCGTCCAGGTCGTGGTCGGTGACCTGGTTGACGAAGGTCTGCAGGTGGATCCCGGAGGAGAGCATCTCCATGGCTTCCTCCACGCTGCGGACCTCGTCGGCGGAGACGCCGGCGGAGATCTCCCCCGCCCGCACCCTGCCCTCGACCACGACGATCGCCCCCTCCTGCATCTTGGGAGCCAGGCGGGGGTAGTCTCTGCCGAAAATCAGCACCTCGGCGGACCCGTCCATGCTCTCCAGGCGAACCACGGCGAAAGGTTTGCCGGTCTTGCGCGAAAGCCGTTCGTCCACCTGGGCCACCAGACCCCCTACCCTCACCTCGGTATCCGCCTTGACTTCGTCCAGGCGGGAGAGGGGGACGGTGGTCAGGACTTCCATGATCTTTTCGTATTTCTGAAGCGGGTGGCCGGTGACGTACATCCCCAGCAGTTCTTTCTCGGCCGCCAGCAGCTCCGCTTCCGGGAGCTCGGCGAGGGCGGGGAAGGAGATCAGGTCTTCCTCTCCGTTGGCGGTGTCGAGTTGGGCGAAGAGGGTCTCCTGCCCCGCCTCCCGGTCGCGCCGGGAAGCGACCGCCGAATCGACGGCGGCATCGAGTATATCCAGTTTCTGGGCGCGGTTGCCGGGCAGCGAGTCGAGGGCGCCGCAGCGGATCAGGCTTTCGACCATGCGCTTGTTCACGGACGAGAGATCGATCCGGTCCAGAAAATCGAAGAGGCTGACGTATTCCCCCCCGCGGGTCCGCTCGCGGATGATGGCCTCGACGGCGCCCTGCCCCACGTTCTTGACCGCGGTCAGCCCGAAGCGGATGTGCTCCCCGGCCACGGTAAAATGGGAAAAGCTCTCGTTGACGTCGGGAGGGAGCACCTCGATCCCCATCGCCCGGCATTCGGCCATATAGAAGGTGAGTTTGTCCATGTCGTTCATTTCGCTGGTGAGCACGGCGGACATGTACTGCCGGGGATAATGCGTCTTGAGGTATGCGGTACGGTAGGCGATCAAGGCATAGGCGGCGCTGTGGGACTTGTTGAAGCCGTATTCGGCGAAGCGGGCCATGTCGGAGAAGATCCTGCCTGCGACCCCGGGGTCGATCCCCTTCTCCCGCGCTCCCCTGATGAAGTCCTCCTCCAGCTGCGCCATTTTATCCACCTGCTTCTTGCCCATGGCCTTGCGGAGGGTGTCGGCCTTGGCCAGGGTAAAACCGGCGAAACGGTTGGCGATCTGCATCACCTGCTCCTGATAGAGCATGACCCCGTAGGTTTTCTTCAGAATCGTCTCCAGCCCGGGGTGGGTATAGCTGATCTCGACCTGACCGTGTTTGCGGGCGATGAAGTCGTCGAGCATGTGCATGGGGCCCGGACGGAAGAGGGCGATCAGGGCCAGGATATCGTCCAGGTTCTTGAGATTGAAACGGCGGCAGAGATCGCGCATTCCCGAGCTTTCCAATTGGAAAACGGCGATGGTGTTGCCCCGGGAAAGCTGGTTGAAGGTCGCCTCGTCGTCGAGGGGTATCCGGGACAGGTCGAGTTTGTTCCCCGTGGTGGCTTCGATCATCTCCAAGGTGTCCTGCAGAATCGAAAGCGTCTTTAGCCCCAGAAAATCCATCTTCAGCAAGCCGATGCTTTCATCGTCGTGCATATCGAACTGGGTCACCACTTCGTCGTTGCTGCCCCGGCACAGAGGAACGTAGCTCGTGAGGGGATCGCCGCAGATGATGACCCCGGCGGCGTGCGTGGAGGCGTTCCGGGCCAGCCCCTCGAGCCGGAAGCTGATGTGAAACAGCTTCTTCATCTCCTCGTTCGACTCAGAGACCTCCTTCAGCCGGGGTTCCATCTGCAGGGCGTTCTTCAGGGTCATCCGGGGGCCGGCGGGAACCAGTTTGGCGATCCGGTCCATTTCCGCGTAGGGGACGCCGAGAACCCGCCCGACGTCGCGCAGAACCGCCCGGGCTTTCATCGAGCCGAACGTGATGATCTGGGCGACCCGTTCGCTTCCTCCGTACTTGGCGGCGGCGTATTGGATCAATTCGCCCCGGCGGCGGTCGCATATATCCATGTCGATATCGGGCAGCGCCATCCGCTCGGGGTTGAGAAATCGTTCGAAAAGAAGATCGAAGCGGAAGGGGTCGATATCGGTGATGCCCAGAAGGTAGGCGACCAGGCTCCCGGCCGCCGACCCCCGCCCGGGCCCGACCGGAATCCGGTTGGATTTCGCGTATCGGATCAAATCCCAGACGATGAGGAAGTAGGAATCGAAGCCCTTCTGGTGGATGACGCCCAGTTCGTGGGCGAGGCGCTCGCGGATCTCCGGGGTTTCCCGGTCGTACCGGCCTCGGATCCCTTCCCGGCAGAGCTTCTCCAGATATTCGTCTTCCTTCTCTCCGGGCGGCACCGGAAAGGAGGGAAGAAGGTTGCGGCCGAAAACGATATCCAAGTGGCAGCGCTCCGCGACCGCGCGGGTATTGGTCAGCGCTTCCGGGAACTCTCCGAAGAGACGCTCCATCTCGTCGGGCGACTTCAGGAAGAACTCGGCGCTGGGCATACGGAAGCGCTTTTCGTCCTCGATCTTGGCCCCGGTTTGAATACAGAGCAGGACTTCGTGGGCGGCGGCGTCGCCGGGAAGGACGTAATGGCAGTCGTTGGAAGCGACCAGGGGGACCTCCAGCTCCCGGGCCAGCCGGACCAGGCGGGGATTGACCTCCTTCTGGGCGGGAATACCGTGATCCTGGAGTTCGATGAAAAAGTTGTCCTTACCCAGCAGGTCCTGGAAATAGCGGGCCGCCTGCCGGGCGTGTTCCGGCTTACCCCTCAACAGCGCCTGCGGGATTTCCCCCTGCAGGCATCCGGAGAGAGCGATCAGGCCCCGGGAGCGGTTCTCCAGGATTTCCCGGTCGATCCTGGGTTTATAATAAAATCCCTCGATATAACCCCGGGTGCTGAGTTCGATCAGGTTGCGGTACCCCTCCTCGTCCCTGGCCAGGAAGGTCATATGGGAAAAATGCTTGCCGGTTCCCGGCCCTTTCTCATGGCGGCTGCCCGGGGCCAGATACAGTTCGCACCCGATAATCGGGTGGATGCCGGCGGTGCGGGTTTCCTTGTAAAACTTGATCGCCCCGTGCATGTTGCCGTGGTCGGTGAGGGCCAGGTAGCGCATCCCCAGTTCGCGGGTTCGGGAGACCAGTTCCGGAATGCGGGCGGCGCCGTCCAGAAGACTGTATTCCGAGTGGACGTGAAGATGTACGAAATCTGCAGGGTTCATCATAGGGATCCCGGGAACGCCGGGATTATACGCCGGGAAAAGAGGGGACATCAAGCCGCAACTGGACCTCCCCGGGCAGGCGCGGATTTATTCCGGCGGCGGGGGGCCGGGGCGGGCCTGAACCGCCAACCGGTCCCAGCCCGCGTCCTTGGCGATGGTCATGACTTCCACCACTTCCCCGTGCCGGGTATCCCGGTCGGCCCGTACGATCAAATCCCCATCTCCCCGGGAGGCATATTCCCGGGCCAGGGCGCGGGCCAACTGGGCCCGGGCGACCAGATCGGGGCCCAGGTAGACCGCCCCGGCGCTGTCGATCGTCACCACCAGAGCGGCTTGCGCCCGGGGAAGCCGGGAGCTGGAAGAGGGAAGGTCGATCTTGAAACCGGCCGGGTTGACCATGTTCGAGGTGAGCATGAAAAAGATAAGCAGGAGGAGAACCACATCGATCAGGGGAGCGATATCCAGACTCCCCTTTTTCAGCGTTCGCCGCCGGACGAACCTCATGGATCAAACCCCGGTCTTGAGGAGGTCGGCGATCTCGACCGCACTGACCTCCATCTGGCCGACCATCTTCTCCACCCGCGATACCAGGAAATTATAGGCCACGAAGGCGGCGATGGCGACGATGAGTCCGAAGGCCGTGGTCAACAGCGCTTCCCAGATCCCCCCGGCCAGATTCGAGGGGTTGACCAGCCCGTCGAGGTTCTCGATGGTCCTGAAGGTCCGGATCATCCCCAGCACGGTGCCCAACAAGCCCAGGAGCGGGGAGATATGGGCCACCGTGGCCAGTATCCCCAACCGGGACTCCAACCGCGAAACTTCCCGGAGCCCGGCATCCTCGATCGCTTCCTTGATCTCGGGCCGGGCGAGGCCGGCTTTGGAGAGTCCGGCGGCGATGATGTGGGCGACGGGTCCCGGCGTCTCCCGGCAGAGGGAGAGGGCGGAAGCGGTGTTTGCGTCCCCGACCAGTTCCCGGACGCGCAACAGCAGCGGCTCCGGATCGATGGCCGCGCGGTGGAGGTGGTAGAGCTTCTCCAGAAACACCGCCAACCCCACGACGGAGCAGAGTAGGATCACGTACATCAGGAAGCCGCCCTGCTGGAGCAGACTCGTCACGACTCTTTTCCGGGGGTTTTACTTTCCTCGGCTGAGGGCAGGCGGCGGGTCACGAAATCGCATTCGGGATAGCGCGAGCAACCGTAGAAACGATAGCCCTTTTTCGACCGGCGCTGGACCAGGTCGCCGTCGCAGCCTTCCCGGGGGCATTTAACGCTGGTGGGCACGGGCCGGGTATTTTTACAGGCGGGATATCCCGAACAGGCCAGGAACTTCCCGTATCTCCCCTGCTTGACTACCATCGGAGAACCGCACTTTTCACAGACCTCGTCGGTCGTTTCCGGACGGCGGGGAACGATCGTGCCGTCGGGGGCCCGGTCGAAATTCAGGGACGTTTTACACTGCGGGTAATCTTCGCAAGCCAGGTATTCGCCGTTACGCCCCCACCGGATCATCATCTTCCGGCCGCAGTTCTCGCAGGCGATGTCGGTCGGGAGGGCCTGGCGGCGCAGATTCTCCATCCCCTGCTCGGCCTGGTGGAGGGTGTTTTGGAAGGGGTCGAAAAAGTCGGAGACCACCTGGCGCCACCGGAACCGGCCTTCTTCGATCTCGTCCAGTTCCTTTTCCATCTGAGCGGTGAACTTGATGTTGAGCACGCTGGGGAAATATTCCTGAAGCAAGCCGTTGACCATCATCCCCAGGTCGGTGGGGACGAGTTTTCGTTCCTTCTTCTCTACATAACGTCTTTTCAGCAGGGTGCTGATGGTGGGGGCGTAGGTGGAAGGACGCCCCACCCCGTTGGCCTCCAGGGCCTTGACCAGCGTGCCCTCGCTGTAACGAGCCGGGGGCTGGGTGAATTTCTGTTCTTTCTTCATCTCGGCCAGGGCCAGCTCTTCTCCCGGCTTCAGGAAGGGGAGCGGGTCCCGGGACCCGGGCTCTTCTCCCTGCGCGTTTTCCCCGTCCGGCTCCCAGACCTTCAGATAGCCGGGAAAGACCACCCGCTCGCGGCGGGCGACGAATTCGCACCGGCCGGACTCGACGGCGACCGTGACCGTGGCCAGCCGGGCCGGGGCCATCTGGCCGGCGACCGTCCGGCGCCAGATCAAAGCGTAGAGCCGGGCTTGATCGGGCGGCAGCCATTGCCTGGCCTGCTCCGGGGTAATGGAAAAATCGGTGGGCCGGATGGCTTCATGCGCATCCTGGGCGCCCTGGCGCGCCCGGTAGACCTTGGGTTTGGCCGGCAGGTACTCGGGGCCGAAAGCCTCCGCAATATACTCGCGCGCGTGGCGAAGAGCGTCGGCGGAAATACGGTAGGAATCGGTGCGCATGTACGTGATCAAGCCCACTACGCCCGCCTGGCCGAGTTCCACACCCTCATAGAGCCCCTGGGCTACCTTCATCGTCCGCGAGACGGTCCAGCGGAAGCGCCGGGCCGCCTCCAGCTGCAGCGAACTGGTGATAAAGGGGAGCGGGGGCGCCTTGGCCCGTTCCTTCTCCTCCACCCGGGCCACTTTGTGGACCGCCCGGCGGACTTCATCCTCCAAACCCGAAGCGCTCTCTCCGTCTTCCAGCCGGGCCTTGCGTCCGTCGACCTTTTCCAGGCGCGCCCAGAACGATTCCCCGGTGTCGGGTTTGGAAAAACGGGCGTCAAGGAGCCAGTACTCCTCGGGGCGGAACTCCCGGATCTCTTCCTCCCGGCGGCAGACCAAAAGCAGCGCCACCGACTGGACCCGGCCGGCGGAAAGCCCGGAGGCCACTTTTTTCCAGAGCAGGGGGCTGATCTTATACCCCATCAAACGGTCCATCACCCGCCGGGCGGTCTGGGCGTCGACTTTGCGGAGGTTGATCTCCCCCGGATGTTCGAGGGCTTCCCGGACCGCGGACGGGGTGATCTCCTGGTAGGCGATCCGGAAGAAGGGAGTGTCGCCGGATTTCAACAGTTCCTGAAGGTGCCAGGCGATGGCTTCACCTTCACGGTCGGGGTCGGGCGCCAGGTAAACAGCTTCGGCGTCGCTCACGGCCGAACGCAGGTCCTTGACCAGCTTGTTCTTTCCCTTGGGGATGATGTACTCGGGGGCGAACCCGCCGTCGACATCGATCGCCAACCGGGATTTAGGCAGGTCGCGGACATGGCCCAGGGAAGCCATGACCCGGTATCCGGGGCCGAGATAACGGCTGAGGGCCTTGATCTTGCCCGGGGATTCGACGATTACCAGCTTGCGGGGCGCTTTTTCCGGGTTTCGCTTCGATCGTTGTTCGGCCATGGTTCCATCCGCTGAACGGTTCGCGGCGGGCGCTCTCTCAGGTGCGCCCGTAAAGCCGGCCCGGTAGCCTCCGTACCAGCCGCCGCAGTTCCAAGTTCAGCAAAATGGCGGAGATGTCCGGTGAAGTCAAGCCCGTTTTCTCCATCAGGGCCTCGACCCCGGCGTCTTCTTCCTGCAGAGCGCGCAGGACCGCGGCTTCCTCCGGAGAAAGCTCGACCGCCGGGGCGGCCGCGGCCGCCGGTTTCGCCTCCAGGTACTCGAACTCCCCCAGAATATCGTCGGCCGTGGCCACCAGCCTGGCGCCGTCGCGGAGAAGGCCGGTGGTCCCTTCAGCTCCGGAGGCATCGACCCGCCCCGGCACCGCCATGACCGAGCGGCCCTGTTCCATGGCCAGACGGGCCGTGATCAGGGCCCCGCTGCGGCTTCCGGCTTCCACCACCACCACCCCCAGGGAAAGCCCGCTGATAACCCGGTTGCGCCGGGGAAAGTTGCCGGATTCGGGCACGGCGCGGACCGGGAACTCCGAAATCACCGCTCCCGCCGAAGCGATCCGTTTCGCCAGGCCCCGGTGTTCGGGAGGATAGATGTTGCCCAGGCCCGAACCGAGAACGGCGATGGTGCGGCCGCCGCCGGCCAGAGCGCCGAGGTGGGCTTGGACGTCGACTCCGCGGGCCAGCCCGCTGACCACGGTCACACCCCGTTGGGCCAATTCCCGGGCCAGACGGCAGGCGGTCCGCTCCCCGTAGCTCGAGGCCCGGCGGCTGCCGACCAGAGCCACCGCCCACCGGTCGGACGGGCGAAACGCGCCACGGACGTAGAGCAGAACGGGGGGGTCGAAGATCTCGGCGAGCTGGGGCGGGTATTCCGGGTCGCGCCAGCTCACGACCGACAGCCCCCAACGCTCGATCAACTCGAATTCCTTTTTGTACTCGCTCTCCCGCCAGGCCGCCACCGCCGAGGCCAGCGAGGAGGCGATGCCGGGAACCGCCCGCAGGCGGGACGCGGGGGCCTCGAGTACGGCTTCGGCGGAACCAAAGCTTTCCACCAGGGCTCTGATCCTGACCGGGCCCAGCCCTTTGATCAGGTTGAGGACGATCAGGGCGCCACGTTCGTCCATCAACCTTCGCCTCCACGGCGCCCGAAGCGGAAGAGCCGGATCAGGATGACGGTTTCGACCAGCAGCCAGACGGTCAGAACCATAAGCACGATCCCCGTGATCAGCAACACCAGGCTCCCCTCCCGGAAAAAATCCCGCAGTTTGACCGTCATCGCCGACAGGGAGAACACCATCATGAGAACCATGGGGATCAGGAAGGGCAGCAGGTTCCGGCGGCGGACATAGAGAAAAACACAGACCGCCAGCAGCCCCAGGGCCGCCAGGAGCTGGTTGGCGGAACCGAAGAGTTCCCAAAGCGCCAGCCCGGCCGGCTGCCCGTGGACCTTGATCAGGGCGAAATAGCCGATGACGAGCACGGAGAGGATTCCCGCCGGAAACCTATAGGTAAGGGGCCGTAGTTTGAAGGTCCGAGCCAGGGCTTCCAGGTCATAGCGCATCAGGCGGGTACCGGAATCGAGCGTGGTCAGGGCAAAAGCGACCACAACCACGGACATGAAGCTGCGGGCGAACCGGGCCGGCACCCCCACCGCGGCGATCAGGGACCCGGCTCCGGAGATGAAGACGTCGAGCTTGGTCCCCAGGCGGTTCATCTGAGCGTAGTCGCCGTAACGGGCGAGCCAGGATTCCGTTCCGGGAAAGATGGGGGATTGGGCGGTACAGACGATGATCGCCACCACCGCCAGCAGGCTTTCCAGGAGCATGGGTCCGTAGCCGATCGCCCGGGCATGGACGGAACTGTCGAGTTGCCGGACCGTGGTCCCGCTCGATACCAGGCTGTGAAACCCGGAGATGGCGCCGCAGGCGATGACGATGAACAGGAAGGGGAAAAGCGGCGGGGTCCCCGGATTCGACGGCGCCAGGGCGGGCGCGGCCAATCCGGGGTTGACGACGATCAGGCCGGCCACCAGCAGCAGCATTCCCGCGTAAAGCTGGAAGGAATTGAGATAATCCCGGGGCTGCAGGAGTACCCAGACCGGGAGGACCGAAGCGAGAAAGGCGTAAGCGAGCAGGATCCAGATCCAGCAGTCGCGGGCGCGGTCGGCCGCGGCCAGGACCTGCTGCGCTCCGGCCGCGTTCCCCGCTTCCCGCAGCGCCTCGGCGGCGGCTCCGGGAAGCGGGGCGGCGGTGAGGGCGGAGACGGCGGCCCCGACCTCCGGATCCAGAAAATACCGGTACAGGGGCACCGGGTAATCGAGTCCGATCCTGATCGCCCCGAACATAAGGATGAGGCCGAGCACCGTGGCCGCGGTGACCGGAACCCGGAGCCGGTAGATCAGATATCCCGTCAGGACGGCTATCGGCATCAGACAGCCCACGGGGAGAACCGATTCCGGGTAGAAGGAGGTAAACAGCACCGCCACCAGATAGGCGAACACGCCCATGGCCAGGGCGAGGAGAAAGCAGATGATCAACATGAACAACGTCCCCGCCCGGTAGCCCACGGTATCTCGGACGATTTCCCCGATCGGGCGGCCTTCGCTGCGCAGGGAGATGACCAGCGCCCCGAAGTCGTGCACCGCCCCGAAGAATATGGTCCCGAACACCACCCAGAGCATGGCGGGAAGCCAACCCCAGATGACTCCGATGGCCGGCCCCAGAATCGGCCCTAATCCGGCGATGGAGACGAAATGGTGGCTGAAGAGAATGGCGGGCCGGGTGGGAACGAAATCGATCCCGTCCTGGAAGCGCCGGGACGGGACGGTTTCATCCGGGAGGAGTTTGAAGATGCGGACCTGGAGAAACCGGGCGTAGGTGAAGTAGGCCGCCAGAAATGCGGCCAGGGATACGGCTGCCAAAGCGATCGCGTTCATTGCTCGACCGGTACGATTATCCCAGATCGTCACCGGAGGGGGGAACCCTTTTCCGGAGGGCGCAGATTCTCTTTGAGCCCGTCTGCGATCCCATGTAGCCTATAGCCATGTTTCAGGAAACGGATTTCAAGAAAAGTTCCACCCTGGAGGAAACCGCCGGCGCTCTGCAAGCGTGCTCGCGGTGCGCCGTTTTCTCCCATGAAGAGCCCGACGGCGACGCCATCGGCTCCCAGGTGGCCGTCACCCTGGCCCTGCGCGGTCTGGGCAAAACCGCGATCGCGCTCCGATCGGACCCTATTTCCCCCACCCTGGCCTTTCTCAACCGGGGTTCGGTGATCGAAAAATACGACCCGCCCCGGCACGACCCCCTTCTGGCCCGGTGCGACGCCGTCGCTATGGTCGACTGCTGCGACTTCTACCGCCTGGGTCGGTTGGAAACGGCGGCCAAAACGGTGCCGGGCCCGGTCGTCAACATCGACCACCACCGCGACAACGGCTTCTTCGGGGCCGTCAATTACGTCCGCTTCAGTGCCGGGGGAGCCGCCCAGCTCGTTTTCGAAACCCTTAAAGCCATGGGGGTGGCCATCGCGGGCCAGATCGCCGAGGCGCTGTACGTGGGTCTTTCGACCGACACCGTCAACTTCCGCTACATCGACCCCGAGGGGCGCATGATCGGCATGCTGGGGGAACTGGTCGAGGCGGGGATCGACATCGAACTCCTCCAGGAACGCCTTTACTGCAGCAACCGGGACACCTACCTGGACGACCTGTACGCCATTCTCCGCTCGGTCAGTTACGAGCGGGACGGCAACCTGGCCTGGTTCACCCTCTACCGCAGCGAACATCTCTCCTTCTATCAGCGGGAACTGGCCTCGGAAGCCCTCAAGCAGCTGCTGAGCCTGGAGCGGGTGCGGGCCGCGGTCATGATGCACGAAGAAAATGCCGGGGTGGAGGTCTGGTTGCGCTCCAAACGCGACGCCGACGTCGGGAGCGCGGCCAAGGTCCTGGGAGGCGGGGGGCACCAGACCGCGGCCGGAGCCCTCCTCCGGGGTGCCCGGTTGGAGGAGGCGATCCCCCGGGTACTGGAGGAAGTGAGCGCGCGCATGGGGGCCAGACCATGAACCTGGCGATCTTCGACGTCGACGGTACCCTGACGAAGACCCTGGATGTGGACGCCGAGTGCTTCGTGGAGGCGTTCGCCCAGGAGTTCGGCATCACCGGGTTCAGCACCGACTGGGGGAGTTACCAGCACTACACCGATTCCGGGATCGCCGACCAGATCTACGCCGAAGCCACCGGCGCCGGCCTGGACGCGGAAGCGCACCAGCGCCTGATCAACCGCTTCATGCTCCTGCTCTCCAGCCGCGCCAACGACGAACCTGAGCTTTTCGGAGAGGTCGACGGCGCCGGCGAAACCCTCGAACGCCTGAAGGCGGAGGGTGCCTGGAAGATCGCGATCTGCACCGGATGCTGGCTGGAATCGGCCCGCTACAAGCTCCAAAAAGCCGGAATCGACCCGGGAGGAATTCCCCTGGCGACCGCCGACGATTCCATGGTGCGGTCCCGTATTTTCCGGATGGCCCTGAAACGCTCCCGGCAATGCTACCGCGTGCGCCACTTCGACCGGGTGGTCTACGTCGGCGACGGGGTCTGGGACGTGGCCATGACCCGGGAACTCGACCATCCTTTCATCGGGATCGGCCGGGGGGACCGGGCCGACCGGCTCCGGGGGTTGGGCGCCGGCGTCGTTTTCCCCGATCTGAGCGATTATCCGGCCTTCCGGCGCGCGCTCGAGGAAGCTACCGTCCCGGGGGGGGGAGAGGATCTGTGAAATCCGCCCAGGCCGGGGACGGGCGTCTGTTCGTAATCCGGCTCGAGCAGGGGGAGGTAATCCACGAAGCCATCGAGGCTTTCTGCCGGCGCGAAGGCATCGGCGCCGCCGTCCTTTCCGTCGTGGGCGGCGCCGAAGACGGCAGCCGCCTGGTAGTCGGCCCCGCGGACGGGAACGAAAGGCCGGTGCGGCCGATGACGGCCGTGCTCCGGGGCGTACACGAAGTCACCGGCACCGGGACCGTCTTCCCCGACGAAGCCGGGAACCCCCTTCTCCATCTCCACCTGGCCTGCGGCCGGGGGGAATCGACGGTAACCGGCTGCGCCCGGGAGGGGGTGACGGTCTGGCAGGTGCTGGAAGTCGTCCTCCGGGAAATCACCGGGACGGATTCGGCCCGGCTTGTCGACGCCGACACCGGCTTCGCCCTGCTCGTGCCCCGCGGAGGCGTGGGAAAACTCACCAGGTAGGCATAGAGGAGGGGAAGAGGGTTCAGGGTTCAGGGTTCAGGGTTCGGGGTTCAGGGTTCAGGAAGGGAGAGAGTCCACAGACCTGACAGCGGCAAGCAGGTTTCACGGATAAGAGAAAGAGGGTTCAGGATTTGTTTTACTCTATGCTCCATGCTCTATGCCCTATGCTCTATACGCCATGCTCTTTGACGCCCGACATGCTTACATGGCGAGCTTAAGGGGTAAAAGGAAGTGACGACAAAGAACGGGAAAAACGCCGGGGTCGCCTTACGGGAACGGTTGCGGCCGTTTCCCCGTCTCGGCTATTCGCTGCTCCCCACCCCGGTCATGCCTCTGGCGGGTCTCTCCCGCCGGTTCGGCGTCGAGGTCTGGTGCAAGCGCGACGACCTGACCGGTTTTGCCTTCGGGGGGAACAAGACCAGAAAGCTCGATTTCCTTATTGCCCAGGCGCTGGAACTGGGCTGCGACACCCTGGTCGCGATCGGGGCCAACCAGTCCAACTTCTGCCGGATGGCCGCGGCTTACGGGACCGCGGTCGGCCTCGACGTCCGCCTGGTGCTGGGCGGGAAGGATGAAACCGACCCTACCGGCAACCTGCGGCTGGACCGGATCCTGGGAGCTTCGTGTCTGCATATCGATTCCACCTCCTGGGAGGACTGGGGAACCGAGGCCCAAACGCTGGAGGAACGGTTGGAGCGCGAGGGGAGAAAGGTCTTCCGCCTGCCGGTGGGAGGCTCCACCCCCACCGGCGCCCTGGGCTACGTCGATGCCTGGGCGGAAATCCTCGACGACGGGAAACGCGTGGGGATCGACTTCGGCACGGTCGTCCATTCCTCCTCCTCGGCGGGAACCCAGGCCGGGCTCATGGCCGGCACAACCCTGACCGGATGGGAAGGAACCATACTGGGAATCAGCGCCGCCCATCCCGGCGAGGTGCTGGCCGAAGAGGCCCTGGCCCTGAGCCGAAGCACGCTCGAACTCCTGGGCGAACCACATGCCATCCCGGGCCCGGCCGAAGTCGACGACGGCTGGGTGGGTCCGGGCTACGGGATCCGCACCCGGGAATGCGAGGAGGCCGTCCGGCGCTTCGCCCGCGAGTACGGCATCTTTCTCGACTACGTCTACAGCGGAAAGGCGGCCGCCGCCCTCCTGTCCTTCCTGGAGGAAGGCCGCTTCGACCGCGGCGAGGCGGTCCTCTTCATCCATACCGGCGGCAACGTCGAACTGCTGGCCTGACGGGGGCAGCCTGCCCCCGGCTTCCTCCAGGGTTCAGGGTTCAGGATGGACTCCACCTTGGCCCCTTGAGATTTCTGCACCTGTGCAAAGCATAGAGCAGGGAGCAATCATGAATCCTCTTTCTCTACTATCTGTGAAACCTGCCTGCCGCCGGCAGGTCTGTGGACTGCTCCAGAGATTGCTTCGTTGTCCCGCCAGACGTGGGACTCCTCGCAATGACATACAATTCTCCGGACCCAAACCCTCTTCTTTCCCCCCTTCATGCCCTTCATGTTCTTCATGGTCGAGAAAAGCGAAGAGCATGGAAGTGCATAGAGCAAAACAAATCCTGAATCCTCTTTCTCTACTATCTGTGAAACCTGCCTGCCGCCGGCAGGTCTGTGAATTCTCTCCCTTCCTGAACCCCGAACCCTAGAAAGGTTCGGCGGGGGGCTATGCTCCATGCCTTATGCTTCCCTCCATGCCTACATGGAGAGCCCTCCCCTCCCTGCCGAAAAAAGCAAGGGCGGTCAAGCTTTGCCCGGGGCGTTGGTTTATCGTACCCTCGACGGTCGGGGAACGGCGCCTCCCCGGGCCGTCCGAAGGAGGGAACGATGAAGGAAGAAACGGAACGGGTATACCGGCAGCGCCTGGGGCGGGTGCTGGGATACATCCAGGAGCACCTGGACGAGTCTCTCACCCTGGAGGAACTGGCCGGCGTCGCCTGTTTTTCGCCGTTTCACTTCCACCGGATTTTCCGCGGACTGGTGGGGGAAGGCCTGATGGAACACGTCAGGAGGATACGGCTGGAACGGGCGTTTTCCGAACTCAAGGCCGGCGACCGGCGGATCCTGGACATCGCGCTCGACGCCGGCTACGAGACCCACGAATCCTTCACCCGGGCTTTCCGTTCTTTCTTCGGGGCCCCGCCCTCGCGGGCGCGGCGCGACCGATTCCTCTCCCTGAAACCGGTCGCCAACCGGGTGCACTACCGGCCCGACGGCGACGTCACCATGTTCAAACCCCGACTGGGGAGGAGAAAGCTCATGATCGAAGTCGAAATCAAAACCTTCGAACCGCTCCGGGTGGCCTGCGTCCGCCACACCGGACCGTACCAGAACTGTCACGGGGCCTGGGAGAAGCTCTGCTCCTGGGCCGGCAGAAACCGCATCTTCGGGCCCACAACCCAGTGTATCGGCGTCAGCTACGACGACCCCGAAGTAACGCCCCCGGAGAAAATCCGCTACGACGCCTGCATCACCGTGGGTCCGGACGTCGTTCCCGACGTTCCCGGGATCGAGATCAAGACCATTCCGGGGGGAGAGTACGCCGTCACCCTGCACCGGGGATCCTTCGATAAGCTGGGGGAGACCTACCAGGCTCTCTGCGGCCGCTGGGCCCCCGCCAGCGGGCGGGTAGTCTCCTCGGAAGCGGGGTACGAGGTCTATCTCACCGACCCCGACCGGACCCCGCCCGAAGATCTGCGCACCGAGATCCGGCTCAAACTCGAGGATTAAACGGTAACGGCACGGGGGGGCGCTCCGGGTTTCCGGGGCGCCTCCCCCGGCCGGGAGACCATGCTCATGGAAACGTTTCCGGCCGGGGCCGGCCGCCCGGACGCGCCGCTCAGTCTTTCCCGAATAAACCGCGCAGGATCGGCTTGACCCCTTCCAGGCGCTGCCGCTCCCGGGGAGGGAGCTTGGAGCCGGCGCGGTTGAGGAAAAAATCGAGCCGGTCCATGGCCTGGGCCAGGTCCTGGGAGGCGTCCTTGAGGCCGCGAGCTATTTTTTCGGCCGGCTGCTCGAAGAAACCTTCGGGCGGGTGCCACTTGGTCTCCACGTCCTTGGACCAGTAATTCTTCTCTCCGCTCATGGTTCACCTCCCGGTTCCCGTTTGCCGTTTTCCTCCCGGCGTTTTCCCACCATCATGTTATATACCAAACCCGGGAACGCTCCAAGCCCGGCTTCGACGGACGGGTTCCCGGTTCGGGGCCGGCGGGAGCGACTTGTCTTTTTGCCTTACGGAGTCCGAGGGACTATACTCGGGGCACCTACAAGGAGGAAACCATGTGCCCGCTGCGAGACGATAGACCGATATTGATTGGGATGGTCCACGTCCGGGCGCTGCCCGGCACCCCCCGCAACCGTTCGACACTGGAAGAGATCGTCGCCACCGCGGTCGATGAAGCCCGCATGCTGCGGGAAGGCGGATTCGACGCCCTCCTGGTCGAGAACATGCACGACCTCCCCTATCTCAAGCGGGCGGTCGGGCCCGAAGTCACCTCCGCCATGACGGCGGTGACCCGGGAAGTGGTCAAGGCCGTGGATTGCCCGGTCGGCGTTCAGGTTCTCGCCGGAGCCAACCGCGAAGCGCTGGCCGTCGCCCTGGCCGGAGGCGCCGCCTTTATCCGGGCCGAAGGGCTTATTTTCGCCCACGTGGCCGACGAAGGGATCATGGAAGCGGACGCCGGCGAACTCCTGCGCTTTCGCCGCAACGTCGGCGCCGAGGGGATAAAGATTTTCGCCGACATCAAGAAAAAACACTCGAGCCACGCCATCACCGCCGACATCGACCTGGCCCAGACCGCCCATGCCGCCGAGTTTTTCGGGCTCGACGGACTGGTCGTCACCGGAACCGCCACCGGCGAACCCACCCGGCTCCGGGACCTGGAGGACGCCGGGCGCGGAACCACGCTCCCCGTCCTGGTCGGCTCCGGGACCACCCCCGAGACCCTGGCGGAGTGTTGGCGCGCGACCGACGGTTTCATCGTCGGCTCCTGGATCAAGGAAGACGGCCTCTGGGACCATCCCCTCTCCCTCCCGCGGATCCGGGAACTGATGGCCGCAGCCGGACGGATGGGAAAAACCTGACGGCCGCGGCCGGCCCCCCGGGCCGGCCCGGAAAGCGTCATGACGGCTTCCCCGAACAGGCCCGCCTCCCCAAGAAAAGCGTTCCTGCTCGACCCGTCGGCCTGGACGCTGATCGGAGCCAACCTCTGGATCATCTACCTCTACCTGGTCGAGGACTGGTCGGCGGAGACCATCCTGGCCGTCTATTGGCTCCAGAGCGTCATCATCGGATTGTTCACGTTCGTAACCATGCTCACCGTGCCCGATTTCGACCCCTCGGGGATTACTTCCAACGGGCGTCCCGTCCCCCCCACCCGGAGAGCGCAACGGGGGATGTCGTTTTTCTTCCTCTTCCACTACGGTTTTTTCCACCTGGTCTACGCCCTCTTCATCGTCGGCCTGGCCGCCCGCGAGCACAGCCGCCTGGCTCCCCCCGGCGTTCTTCTGGGGGCAGCGGCGATATTTTTCGCCAACCACCTTTTCTCTTTTCTTTACCACCGGTTTCTGGTCCGGGAGCCCTCCCCGCCGTTCGGGAAACTGATGTTCATGCCTTACCTGAGGATCATCCCCATGCACTTCTGCATCCTGGCCGGGGCCCTGACCGACAACTTCACCCTGATCGCCCTTTTCACCGTGCTTAAAACCGGAGCCGACCTCGGCGGCCACGTCATCGAACACGGCGTCCGCCGCAGCCGCGGCGGCGGGGGGGACTACTGACGGAGGAAGGCCGGGAAACGCCGGGCGGGGCCGCTCCGGCGGACCCGGCGCGCATGACGGCGGGCGCTCCGGCGGAGGGCGGAATAAACGCTCCAGGGGATCCGGGGGCTCCCCAGGCGGGGAACCGGCCCGGGCGGCCCGTGAAAATCGCTGCCGCCCGCCTCCAGCAGCCGAAATTCCCGGGCCAGTTCCCGGGCCCGCAGGTGCTCGGCCCGGCTGAAGGAATGGTAGTAGGTCTCCATCCCGTCAAGGCCGAGGGCGGTTATCTCCCGGATAAGGGCGGATTCCCGCTCCCGGTCCCCGCCGCAGCAGGTGGTGTAGTGAGCGAGTACGGCCACACCGCCGGCCCGGTGGATGAGTTCGATCGCCTCGGCGGCCGGGACCTTTCTCCGGGGCACGTAGGCGGAGGCGCCGCGGCCCAGAAAGCGGCGGAAAGCTTCCTCCATCCCCCGGACCACCCCCTTGGCTTTGAGCACCCGGGCGACGTGGGCCCGGCCGACGACCCCGCCGGCCGCTTCCGCCTCCACTTCCTCCCGGCTGATGTCGATCCCCAGTTCCCGGAGCCGGGCGACGATCTTGGGCAGCCTCTCCAGCCGGGATTCCAGAAGCGTCCCCAGCCATTCCCGCAAGCGGACGTTGCCGTGGTCGATAAAGAGCCCGACCATATGAATCGATCCCACGGGGTGGTCGACGCTGATCTCGACTCCGGGGACCACCTTCACTTTCTCTTTGCTCCCCGCCGCCAGGGCCTCGTCGAGACCGGCGACGGTGTCGTGGTCGGTGACGGCCAGCGCGCCCAGGCGCAGGCGCCGGGCCAGAGCCACGACCTCGGCGGGGGATAAGAGCCCGTCGCTGGCGCGCGTGTGTACGTGAAGGTCTATCCCCCGGCTGCGGATCAAGCGTCTTCCCCCCCCAGGGCCGCGCGGTAAACCGTGTAGGGGTCCACCCCGGCGGCGCGGGCCACGCGCCGGCAATCCTCGTACTCGGGAATGACCCGGACTTTCCCGGACGGAGTCCGGGCCGCCTTGGCCGAGACCTCTCCGAATCGGGTGGAGACTTTCACCGCCTCGCGCTCCAGAAAGCGCCGGGAAACGGAAATATACCGCACCCCCAGCGACGTGGTGGCTTCCAGGATTTCTTCCCCTACCGCCGGCGCCGCCGAGGCCGGGCAGAGGGCTTCGAGCTTATGGCCCGGCCGCCCTTTCTTCATCACCACCGGCGCCACCCAGGCATCGAGCGCGCCCGCGGCCGAAAGCAGTTCCAGCAGACCCGCCCCCAGAAACTCGGGGGGAAGATCGTCGAGGTTGGCCTGGACCAGGACCAGGTCTTCGGCGGCGGCGGCGCTCTCTTCGGCCAGGGTCAGGCGCACGGCGTTGGGATGGGGCGTCTCCATCGTTCCCGCTCCCCAGGAATCCCGGAGGGGGACGAGCACCGGGATCCGGAAGCGGGGGGAAAGCGCTCTGAGAATGGCAGCGCCGGTCGGGGTGGTGAACTCGCCCGGGACTTCGCCGGGCCAGGATGGGATCCCCTCCAGAAGGCGGGCGGTGGCCGGCGCGGGGACGGGGAGGCGACCGTGCGCGGCGTCCACGAACCCGTAACCGGTCCGAACGGGGCCGGAATAAACGGCCTCCACCCGCAGCCGGGTGAAGATGAGGGCGGCGGCCGTGATATCGAGAATGGCGTCGACGCCCCCGACCTCGTGAAAATGGATGGATTCGATCTCGACTCCATGGACGGCGGCCTCGGCCTCCCCCAGGTTCCGGAAGATGGCGGAGGCCAACTCTTTCGCCTCCTCGGGGAGGGAGGAACCTTCGATCAGTGCCGCGATCTCGGAGAGACCCCGGTGGTGGTGATGGTGGCGGGGGGGGGAAAGTCCGGGGTCCCCGCCCTCGCTCCCGGCTTCGCGGACCGTGAACGTCCGGCAGGTTATCCCCGCCCGCCGGACGGAACCGAACTCCGCCGAGACCCCGGGAAGCCCCAGGGCGGCGGGGAGGCTGCGCACTTCCTCTTCGGCGCCGGCCAGCGGGGCCCCGGCGGCGACGAACATGTCCCCGCTGATTCCGGAAAACGGCTCGATCTTGAGCACTTTCATGGCTTCGACCGCCTCCCCAGCATCCGGGCGGCGGCCAAAGCCGCCCCGCACCCGTTGTCGATATTGACCACCAGGAGGCCGTTGGCGCAGCTGCACAGCATGGCGTTGAGGGCGGTTTTCCCTCCCGCCGCGACCCCGTACCCCACGCTGGTGGGCACCCCGATCACCGGCTGGGGCAGCAGGCCGGCCACGACCGAAGGGAGGGCACCCTCGAAGCCGGCGGCACAGACGATCAGGTCGCATTCCCTGAGCTCCTCCAGGCGGGACAGAAGCCGGTGGATGCCCGCCACCCCCACATCGGCGAAGACGCGGGATGCTATCCCCAGGAAATCGAGGACGGCGCCGGCCTCGGCCACCACCGGAAGATCGGAAGCGCCGGCGCAGACCAGCCCGACCAGGCCGGAGCGGCGCGGCGGCGCGCCCGCGGAGACGGTCAGGGTGCGGGAGACCGGGTCGTAGGTTCCGCCTTCTAACTCGGCCGCCGCCGCGCCGGACAAGCGGGTGACCAGCAGGGGCCGGGAGCGGGCCCGGCAGAGGCCGACGATCCGGCGGATCTGCTCCGGGGTCTTGAATTCCCCGTAGACGATCTCCGGAAAACCCAGCCGTTCTTCCCGGTCGAAATCGAGGTCGAGGTCGTTCATGGCAGCACCCGGTTCAGTTTACCGGAAACGAAGCCTTCGGGGTCAATCTCTATGTTCCCGAAACCCAGGTCCAGCAGCCGCAGCTCCAGTTCCGGACGCCGGGCACCCAGCTCCCTCACCCGGGCGCGGGGAACTTCCACCCGGGCGAATCCGGAGTAATGCCGGACCCGGCAGGGAACGAACCCCATTCCCTCCAGGGCGGCTTCGGCCGCCGCCACCCGGGCCAATTTTTCCCCGGTGACCGGTTCGCCGTAGGGGATCCGGGAAGCCAGGCAGGGCTGAGCGGGCAGATCCCAGCAGCGCAATCCGTAACCGCGCGCCAGCTCCCTGACCAGGGATTTTCCCACTCCGCATTCGGCCAGGGGACGGCGGCACCCCGCTTCGCTCTCGGCCCGGGCACCGGGGCGGTAGTCGGCGGCGTCGTCGAGGTTGGAACCGCCGAGGAGCGCCCATCCCCGCGGCCCACGCTCTCTGACCCCCTCCAGAATCAGCCGCTTGCAGTAATAGCAGCGGAGCGGGGAGTTGAGCCTGAACTCGTCGAGATCGAGCTCGGCGGCGGCGAATTCACGGAATGGGATCCCGTGTTGCGCGCAGAACTCCCGCGCCCGCGCGGCTTCCTCGGGCCGGCGCAGCGGGGAAACGGCCGTAACCGCCAGACAGCGGGCGGCGCCGAGGCGGCGGAGGGCCAGGTAAGCCGTCAGGGAGCTGTCCACTCCTCCGGAAAAGGCCACCACCGCCCCCGGGACCTTGTCGAACCACGCCCGCAGGCGGCGGGCGGCGGTACGGCGGTCGCGTGCAGGGGAGACGGTCACGTAGCCGAGTCCCTGAACCCCGGGGGCACGGGTTCGGACCCGAGCCATACCACCTGTCGGAAATGGTCGGGGTCGGTGTTCCCCTCGGTGTTGAGCAACAGGATCTGGGAGTCCTTGTCCAGGCGCAGGGCCTCCTTCAGCTCTCGGAGCCCGGGCTGGCAGGCGATCGAGATCAGGGCACCCAGGGTGACGGCGCCCGATTCCCCGGAGACGATGAAGGGATCGTCGGCCAGGGGAACGGCGTAGACCCTCATTCCCAAGGCCGCCACGTAGTCGGGACAGGCGATGAAGGCGGCGGCGCAGGGCCCCAGTATCTCCCAGGCGATGGGGCTGGGATCGCCGCAGGCCAAACCGGCCATGATCGTATCCAGGGCGCCGGGAAAGGAGTGAGGCTTGCCGTCGCCGGCCTGGGCGGAGGCGAAGAGACAGGCGGCCCGATCCGGCTCCACCACGACGATCGCCGGACCGTCCGCTCCGAAGATACCGCGGTAGTAGGCGGTGACCGAAGCCGCCAGGGCCCCTACCCCGGCCTGGACGAACACGTGGGTGGGTTTGACCAGGCCCTGGGCCGCCAGTTCCTCCTGGGCCTCGGCAAACATGGTGGTGTAACCCTGCATGACCCAGGCGGGAATATCCCGGTAGCCGGGCCAGGAGGTGTCGGAGATCACCTGCCAGCCCCGGACGGCGGCATCCGCGCTCACCTGCCGGACCGCGTCGTCGTAGGTCCCGTCCACGACCCTGACTTCGGCGCCGTTGGCTTCGATGGCCGCGATCCGGGCTTTCGACGTCCCTTTATGGACATAGACGATCGAGGGGAACCCCAGTTTGGTCGCGGCCCAGGCGATCCCCCGGCCGTGGTTGCCGTCGGTGGCGGCGGCGAAGGTCAGATCGCCGAGGCGCCGGCGGTTTTCGGGAGAGGTCAGTTCCGCGAAGGTCACCTCGCTCCCGCTCATCCCCAGGCGGTCCAGGAGAAAACGGTAGACGGCGAATGAGCCGCCCAGGACCTTGAACGAGTTCAGGGTCAACCTCTGGGACTCGTCCTTGACCCAGATCCCCCCCAGGCCGAAACGGGCCGCCAGGTTGTCCAGCCCCTTCAGGGGGCTGACCCGGTAACCCGGTATCTGGCGATGGAATTTCCGCGCCAGACGGACCGACTCCATCGGAACGTACGCTTCGATCGCGGGGTTGTCCGCGCAGACGGCCCCTTCCCTGTTCAGAAACCATTTGATGCCGAAATCGGCGTTCATCTTTCCGACAACCTCCCGGTTGAAAGACGTATCCCGCCAAACGGGTATTGTTTATTCTATCATAGGCCGTGCCTGACGGGGGAGAGGGGAGCCATGGCGGAAAAATCGAAAAGAAACGTTCCCGCGGTCCTGCGGCTGTTGGGGTCGCTCCTGGTCATTCTCGGGGCCATCCTGCTCCTCCCCCTTCTGGCGGGATGGGCCTGGGGGGACGGCGACGCCGTCGCTGTCGCCTTTCTCCTCCCCGCGGCCGGCGCCGCCGGCGCCGGCTTGTTCCTGCGCGCCCTGACCCCGGAACGGGACATCCCGCCGCGGGTGGCCGCCCTGGCCTGCACCGGGGCCTGGATCGCGTTTTCTGCGGTGGGGGCGGTCCCCTTCATGATCGCGGTCAAGGCTTCCTTCATCGACTCCTTCTTCGAAACCATGAGCGGCTTCACCACCACCGGGATCACCATGTTCACCGGCCTCGACGGCTGGCCCCGGAGCCTCCTCCTCTGGCGGGCGCTGACCCAGTGGATCGGTGGCCTGGGCATCCTCACCTTCTTCCTTGTCATCAGCCGCCACCGGAGCGGCGACCACCGCCTCTTCGGGGCCGAAAGCCACAAGGTGGAGATGGGCCGGCCGGTGCCGGGGCTGAGCCACACCCTCAAGATTCTCTGGGGGATCTACGTCAGCCTGACGCTGGCGGTGGGAGGAGCCCTGGTCCTGGCGGGGATGCCCGTCTTCGACTCCGTCTGCCATTCCCTCACCACCCTCTCCACCGGGGGGTTCTCGCCTCACGACGCCAGTATCGGGTTCTATCGCCAGGCCGGGTACGCTCACTTCCGCGCCATCGAGACCATCGTCATCGTCGGGATGCTGCTGGGCGGAATCAATTTCTTCATCCACTACCGCCTCTCCAAGGGAGAATGGCGGGCGCTGGGCGACAACACCGAGATGCGCTGGTTCTGGGGGATCGCGGGCGGTGCCGCCGCCCTGATCCTGGCCGAGCGTCTGGGACGGACGGGCGCCCTCCCCGGCGCCGACACGGTCAGGGACGTCGTCTTCCAGGCGGTTTCGATCATGACCACCACCGGCTTCGCCACCCGCAACATCGCCGGGCCCTGGTTCGGTCCCGCCGCCCGGCTGATCTTTTTGGGGCTGATGGTGGTGGGAGGGTGCGTGGGCTCCACCGGGGGGGGATTCAAGGTAATGCGCACCGCCATGCTCTCCAAGGAGGTCTGGCGCGAGATCTTCAACTTCCGCCACGGGAGGCATCTGGTCACCTGCGTGACCGTGGACGGAAAGGCGGTCCCGGTGGGCGAGATCCGGCGCGCGGGGGGCCTCTTCTTCGCGTGGTTGGGCCTGGTCGCCCTG
>DAOSXE010000025.1 GCA_035380285.1 bacterium
CCGGGGCAGCGTGGCCGACAACCTCCGGGTCTACCGCACGATCCGGTCGCTTTCGTCGCTTCCCGAAAGAATGGTGGTCGAGTTCGGACGGTGGTGGCCGATGCGGTTTTACGAAGCCGACGTCCTTATCTGCCCCTTTTTCACCTACGCCGATCCCGCCGAGGCCCCCTTGGCCGATTTCGCCGTCGAGGTGCTGCGCGACGGCGTCGAGGTGGAAGGAGTAGTGGCCGACGATACCCACACCGTGTATATGCCGCCGCTGTTGGAAATGGCGGACGTCCGGGTGGGCCCGGAGAGCCGGGAGCGGCTTCCCCTCGTCATTTACGACGGCGCCCTCCGCGGAGAATATTTCAACGGCGACATTCTGCGGATGAACGCCCGGATGGTGGAAATCAAGCCCGCCGCCGGGGCGCGGTATACGGCGGCCCTGGTCACTCTCTGGGACAACATCCGCAAGATCGGCGAACGAACCGACGGCCCCCCGGCCTGATGTGCGAACGGTCATGAAGGAGTACGAAGATGACGGACACCTTCGATACGATGATGAATAAGTTTCTGGTCCCCCTGGAAACGCTGACGGGGGGAGTCAAGGATTCGGTCTACTTCCTGCGCCGCGACGGCTGCTTCGTTTTTTCCCATGGGTACTACCATCCCCACCCCGGGGAGTTCATCGGCAAGATCATCTACTATCCCACCCCCGAGGGCACCGCCGATATCTGGGGGCGCAGATACGAGGCCATGCACAAGGCCTGGGTGGGAGGGGAGCATGTCGCCATTCTCAACGACGTCCAGATCGTCAAACATTACGAAATCGACCCCCGGCTCGACCCTTCCCGGCCCCGACCGCTGGTGGCCGATTTCACCCTGGAGTTTCCCCTCGAGGAGTTTCTCGGATACTTCGATCCCCACCATTCCCTGATCGAATGCACCGCCCTGCACCCGGTGGTGGGGGAGTGGGTGGAAAAAACCTCGGCTCTCTTCGATTTCCCCCGGGAGAAGATGGGGGTGACCGGCTCCCTCGCCTACGGGAAAATCGAGGAAGCGGACATGGATTTCGACGTCATCTTCGCCGGCTCCATGGAAGAAAACGCCCGGGTGATCGAGCGTATCCGCGAACTGGTCCGCGACCCTTCCCGGCAGGTTTTCGAGTTCGGGAAGTACTGGCCGATTCGGACCTACCACGAAGGTTTCCTGATCTGCCCCTTCTTCGTGTACGAAAACGTCGCCGACGCTCCGCTCGGCGGCCGCGACCGGGTCCGCCTGGTTCGGGACGGGGTGGAGGGGCGGGGAACGGTCGCCGACGATTCCCACTCCTGCTATCTCCCCATCGTGCTGGACCTGGAAGACGTCGTCTTCGCCGGCGGTGAAACCCGGGGGCACCTGCGCCTGATCTGCTACGACGGTTCCATCCGGGGGGAATACCGCCGGGGGGAAACGGTGGCCTTCGACCGCGGACGTCTTCTCGAGGTGGAACGGGACGGCCGACCCACGGAGGCGCTGGCCCTCGATTTCCATAAATACCTGGCCCGGGTCTGAAGGGGGGATGAAAAAAGCGCTGCCGGCCGCGGTCTTGGCGGGAATATTCTTGGCCGCCCCGCCCGGTTTCGCCCGGCCTCCCGTCTTCAAGCTGGGGCGGCCGGCGGATTACCCTCCGGGAACCGTCCGCCACCTGATCTTCTACGACGCTTTCCTGGTCTCCGACGAAGAAGGCATCTACGCCATCTCCTCCATCTGCACGCTGCGCGGGGGGCCCACGTTCTACCCGGCCAAGGACGAACGGGGCGCCTTCGTCTGCCGCCGCTGCCATTCCCTCTACGACCTCGAGGGCAATCCCGTGCTGGGAGCGGCCCGGGATCCGTTGCCCTGGCTGCGGTTGGAGGTGGGGGAGGACGGCTATCTTTATCTCTACCGGGACCGCCGCGGGGAACGCGGTCTTCGTATCCCCCACGATCCCCAGGCTCTCCCCGTTCCCGGCCGGGGACGCCCGGTCGAACTTCCGCCGTTTCTCATGCGTTGACGGCCCGGGCCGGCTCCCCTCCCGTTCCACTCCCCCCTGCCGGTCCCCGGAATCAGCTTTCCAGGGGGGCGGCGGCCTCGATCTCGACGGTTTCGACGATTCCCTGCAGCCAGGCGGTTCCGGCCGCGGCCGCGGCCGGGGAGAGCGCCTGGACGGCCGCGACGTAGCCGGCCGCGACGGGAGCGCCTTCGAATTCGGCGAGGAAGGCGTCCCGGGCGCGCGGATCGCCTTCCCGAGAAGCCTGGCCCGCCAGGATATCCCGGATCCGCCCCCAGTTGGAACAAAACGACAGTTGACCCTTGCGGGCCGGGGAATCGCGGTCTTCGATCCGGGCGGCCGAAAGAGAGCATTTATCGGCCAGTTCCCCCAGCCGCTTGGTCCGTTCCGCGATTGCGGAGTCGAGGAGTTCGACCGCTCCCGCCAGGGCCGCTCGCGTCCGGGGGTCGGCCCCGAAACGGGGGATGCGCACGTCCAGGTACCACCGCCGCAGGGCGAAAAGGTTGGCCAGGTAGTGGAGGTTTTTCCGGACCCGGGCGAGAATGTCCCCCATAACCGCGGGGTCGAAATCCTTTTCCCCTCCGGCCCTCGATCCTCCGAAAAGCAGTTTTCCGCCGGGAAGGAAATCCCGGCGCCGGACGACCCCGGCCGCTATGGTCGTGCCGAAGCCGATCCTCACCGGCCCGACCAGCCCCCCCTGGCCGCCGAGAAAGATCGGCGCCTGATTCAGCATCACGCCCCGGGGGACGTCCCCGAGCAGGGAGGGAGTGGCCTTGTCCTGGGCGGGGGTAAAGTTGAAATGAATGTAGGAGGAGCCGACTTCGCTGTGGTTTCCGCTCCCGGTTCCTCCCGCCATGAGGACGTCGCAGAAATTGATCAGGCTGCCCAGGGTGACGAAGGGGAAGAGAACGGTCTGTTTCATGCCCACCGCGTGTCCGGCGCGGGAGCCTTCTTCCAGGAGCGTTCCCGGGCGGACATGGGCTCCGGGGCCCACCAGCGCGCCTTCGAGGAAGACCGCACCCGAAAACGATCCGCCTTCCAGGGTGACGTTCCGGTCCAGCCGGCAGTCGAGAAGGGTAACCGGACCGTCTTGGCCGAGCCGGGCCCCGGGGCCGATCGCGGTCCGGGCGCCGCGGAGGCGGCAGCCGGGGTGGATGACCAGCCCGGCTGCGTCGATCCGGTCGAGGTCGACCTCGGGCGCGATTTCGACGCTTTCGGGGAGGGGTACGACCGCGCCCCGTTCCCTGAGGATGTCCAGGCTTCGTCGTTTCACCCCTCGGCCCCCTTTCCCGGTTTTCCCGCCGTTTCGGGCATGTTATACCACCGCACCGCCCACCGGGCCAGGTCGGGGGTGAAGCGCAGGCGCAGCCAGAGCGCGGCTCCCAGCCCGGTGAGGAGCAGGCGGCTCCATTGCGGGGCCTCGTCCAGGGTATAGACGAAACCCAGGGCGGCCGCCCCCGCGGCGGCCCACCCCCAGGAGGCTAATATGCGGAAGCAGAACGCGTTCCCCGCCGCCAGCAGGCCGAAAGGAGCCAGGACCGCCCAGAGAGGGTCGCTGAAGTAGGCTCCTCCTCCGGCCGCGGCCAGCAGGGCCGCACCGCCGGCGGCGCGGAAGAAAGGACCGCGGATCCGGGCCGTGAAGTTGGCGTTGCTTTTGACCACCTGGGGCGGCGGCGCGGCCGGGCTCAAGACCGCCCCCCCCAGGACGGAAAGGGCCCGGTTGAGCGTGAGCGGGGAAAGCCCTTCCTTGACCAAAGCGTCGATTTCCTGGAAAGCGAACTCCCCGTCGATAATCCCTTCCCCGATCGTGTCGGCGGGCTTGGCGGTGAAATCGGAACGGGCCCCGATGTCCCCTTCGACCGTGGAGTGGTCCTCGGAATGGGAAAACCGGTCCATGTTTCCGTGAACCATCCCGTCGGTGATGAAATGGGAGACGATCCCGAGAAACCGGGCGCACCGGGAAAGGTTGTTCTTCAGATAGGCCCGCCGGGCCTGGTACATCCGGTGCCGCGTGGTTTTCCGCGCGCGCTTCCAGACGTGCACCACGGTTCGGCGCTTGTCCGGTTCCACCGACCCTTCGACCATCTCCGGTTCGAAATAGCTCAGGCCGAAACTTTCCGCCATTTCGGCCGCGATCCGTTTATGGTCTCTCCATTTCATTGGTGGCTCCGGCGCCGCAAGGTCGTGTATACTATACACTAGTTGTCACCTCAACCAAGACAGGAGTTGCGCGGATGAAAACGGCGGCGGTTATCGGGTTTTCAATGCTGCTGGCGGCGGCTTCGGAGGCGGCCTTTCCGATGGAAGTCGACGCGCCCATCGCCCGGGTCACGGTCTACGGCCAGGCGGCCATGGTTACCCGCCATGCCGAAATTTCCGTGCCCGCCGGGGCGTCCGAACTGCGCCTGCGGGGACTCTCCCCCTCGTTGATGGACGATTCGGTTCAAGTCCGGGGGCTGGGCGCCGGGAAAACTACCATCACCGGCATCGCCGTCGAGAACGTTTTCCTGGAAAATCCCCGCCGCCAGGAGGTGGAAAAACTGGAAACCAGGCTGGAAGTCCTGCGGAACCGTCGGGAAGAGCTGAAAAAACAGCTCGACGCCCTGGCCCTTCAGCTCGCCTTTCTCGCCACCGTCCGCCCCGGGGAGAAGGCGGCGGCCCTTCCGTCCCCGGAACAGTTGCAAGGGGTGCTGGAATTCATCGGCTCGTCGGCCGGCTCGATCGGGGAGAAAACGGTCGCCGTGGAGCGGGACCGGGAGAAGATCGGGAAGGAGATCGCCGCGGTCGAGGAAGAACTGCGCCAGATCCAGGGGCCGGCTGCGGCTTCGCGCCGGGAAAAGACGGTGACGGTTTCGATCGAAGCCGACGCCCCCGGGCTCTTCAAACTCGAGCTCCTCTACATGGTGCCGGGCGCCCTGTGGCGGCCCGTGTACGACGCCCGCGCCGATCTGGCCGCGGGGCGGGTGGCGCTCGACTGCCGCGCCGAAGTCCGGCAGTCGAGCGGGGAGAACTGGGAAGGGGTGGACCTGGCCCTCTCCACCGCCCGGCCCCTGGTGGGGGGAACCCCGCCCGAGCCCCGGCCCTGGTATATCCGCTTCCTTCAACCCCAGGTTTCGGCCGCTCCCGGAGCCATGTACCGTAGGTCCGAGGGCAGGGCACTCATGGCCAAGGAAGCTTTCGCCGGGGCGGAGTTGGAGGAAGCCGCGGCCGATTTCGAGGACGCGGTCGCGGTCGAGACCGGCGCCGCCGTCTCTTTCCAGGTGCCCCGCGCCCAGGACATCCCTTCCGACGGGCAGTTCCACGGGATGATGCTGGCCCGGCGCGTTTTCCCGGGGACGTTCTCCTACCTGGCCGTTCCCCGGCTCTCGGAATCGGTGTACCTGCAGGCCCGTTTCGTCAACGACGGGGACGCTCCCTACCTGCCCGGGGAAATCAACGTCTTCAACGGCGACGACTTCATCGGCAAATCCCGGTTCGAGGGGGCGACCCCGGGCCAGGAGAGCCGGCTCGACCTCGGGGTCGACGACCGGGTCAAGGTCGAACGCACGCTTTCTTCCGAGGAAACCCGCCAGGGAGGGCTCTTCCGGGGAGACACCGCTTACCGGGAATACGCGTATCTGATCAAGGTCGAAAACTTCACCCGCGCCTCCGCCCGGATCGACGTCGTCGACCAGGTACCGGTCTCCCAGACGGCCGAAATCAAGGTGGAGATGGACGAGGTCGAGCCCCGGCCCCTGCCGGAATGGGAGGGGAAGGGCCCGGGGCTGATGAAATGGAGCCTGGACGTTCCCCCGGGAGCTTCCCGGGAGATCTCCTACAAGTATTCCGTGTCCTACCCCAAGGACCGGGAAATCCAGGGCCTGTGAGGAGGGCGGGACGGTGATCGGGAGCGCGTGGCTCTGGCTGGTTCCCCTTCTGGCCGGGTCCCCTGCCGCCGGACCCGTCCCGACTCCGGCCCCGGTCCTTTCGGAAGCGGCGGCTCGGCAGTCGCTGGGGAACGTGAAGCCCTTCTTCATCCGCAACACCGGCCAATACCCCGAGGACGTGGATTTTTATTTCAAGGGGCGCCGGGGAAACGTTTTCCTGACCGGGGAAGGAATGGTCTACGATTTCATCCGGGAGGTTGCCCCCACCGAACCCGGGGAGGAAACCGACGCCCTCCCGGGAAAAGACGGTACGGCTCCGCCGAGCTTCGAACGGCTGGTTTTCCGGCTTCGTCTCCGGGGCGCCGATCCGGCGGCGTCGGCCGCGGGGGAAAAGGAGCTGCCCGGAAAGATCAATTACTTCATCGGCCCGCAGACGGAGTGGAGGACCGGCATCCCCACGTACGAAGAAGTGGTTTACCGCCGGATCTGGCCCGGGGTCGACCTCCGGTATGTCTTCCGCGAAGGCAGTCCGCGACCGCGGCTGGAAATCTCGCCCGGCGCCGACCCGGCGGCGGCGGCCTTCGATTTCGCCGGCGTGAAAAGCGTTTCGGTGGACGCGGACGGCGCTTTGAACCTGGAAACCGCCTTCGGCGTCTTCCGCGAACCCCCGCTGCGGGCATGGCAGGAGGAGGGGAAGCCGGTCCCCGCCGTCCGGGTCGCGGACGGCGAATCGGGATATTCGATCCGGGCGCAGGAGTTCGACCCCGCCCTTCCGCTGTTCATAGAATGACCGCCGTCCCCGTATCCGTCCTCCCTCATCCGGAACGCGGATGAAACCGTCGGAGTACACCCGCTACGCCGAAGCCGCCATGACCGGCTACCTGGTCTACCTCTTCCTGTTCATCCTTTACTTTCACGAGCGGATCCCCGGCTGGCTTCCCCTGGAAGGGGCGGTGACGTCCGCCCTCGCTTTTCTGGCCGCGACGGTCCTCCTCCAGGAACGCTTCCCCGGGTCCGGGGTGCTGAGGACGGTTCGAAACTGGCTACCCCTCCCGCTCGTTCTTTTCGGCTACCATATGGTTCATTTCCTGGTCAACTCCGACCGCAACCCCGGTTTTTTGGTCGACCGCGACGGCTGGCTGATCGCCGCCGATCGTTTCCTGTTCGGCACCGATCCCACCGTCTGGCTGCAGCGGATCACCGTTCCGGGTCTGACCGAATTCATGCAGATCGTGTATGCCACCAATTACTTCCTCCCCGTCGTCCTCCTGCTCGTTCTCTTCCTCCAGCGCCGCCGCCTCGCCTTTCAGCACGCGGTCTGGGTGATCGCCCTCGGCTACGTGCTGTCCTATCTGGGATATTTCGCCGTCCCCGCCGTCGGCCCCCGCTTCACCGTCGTTCACGATGTTCCTCTCTGCGGCATCTGGTGCCGGGAGCGGCTCGCCTCCGCGATTTATTTCATGGAGGCCTGTCCCCGGGACTGCTTCCCCTCCGGGCACACCGAGATCCCGCTGGTCACCCTCTGGCTGGCCTTCCGCTGGTTTCGCCCCCTGGCCCGCGCCTACCTGCCCGTCGTCATGCTTCTGATCTGTTCCACGGTCTACCTCCGCTACCACTACGTGGTCGACGTCCTGGCCGGGATGGCTTTGGCCGGACTGGTGATTCTGGCGGGGCGCCTGACCCTTCCCCGCGCCGGGCTGGAGACGGAGGCCGGAGGGGAGGCCTGATTTCCCGGAACCGGCGCCTTCTCCCCTCCCGGCGGACGGATTTCAGGGCCGCAGAAGGATGAAGAGATCGAGCGAAGCCCCCAGCAGCCAGTGACAGACGATCACCGGCCTCAGGGAACGGCAGTGCAGTGCCGCCAGGCCGAAGACAACCCCCGCCGGGAACGACGCCGCCAGTTCGGCCGCGGGCTTATGCAGATGCATCGCTCCCGACACCGCGGCTTGAAAAACCATGGCCGGGACCAGGCCCCAGGCGCGTTTGAGCCCGAAGAGGGCGAATCCGCGGTAGAGAAATTCCCAACCGATATAATAGAGCAGGTAGGAAATCTCCAGGAGCACGACCAGGAGGATATTGGCTCCGCTGAGCGGGAATTCCTTGCCGAAGAGGGGATAGAAGCCGCGGAAATCGGCTTGATCCGCCGAAAACCAGGAGATCGTCAGAACCGCCGGAACCCCGACCGCCAGCCAGGCGAGTTCGCGTCCGCGCACCGGTTTTTTCCATCCGTAATCGGCCAGGTTCCCCATTCCGGTCCGGCGGATGATGGCGGCGGGAACGGCGAACATCAGGACCAGCGCCAGGATGAACTGGTATACCGCCGCGCCCGGCTGGGGAATGCCGGGGAGAAGGGAGGCCAGATAGTAGGCCGCGGAGATGCCGACGGTAAGGCCGGCGATGACGGCGCCGCTGCCGGGAGTGCGTCCCATCAGCTCCCGTACTCCGTCCCCGGGCCGGCCCTGGTCCCCCCCAGGAGCACGCCGATCGGCTTCAGCAGCTCCACGTGGTCGCAGATGATCTTGAAGCAGGTGGTCAGGGGGGTGGAGAGAATCATTCCGATCGGCCCCCAGATGAACCCCCAGACGATCAGGCTGAGCAGGACGGTCAAACTGTTGAGATCGACCTTGTCCCCGATCATGCGGGGACTGAGGTAGTTCCCCTCGATGTTCTGAATGACGAGATAGCATAGGGCGACGACGATGGGCATGGTCAGGGTGTCGTGCGTGGCCAGGGTCACCAGGATCGGAGGGAGGGCGGCCACGACCGCGCCGATGTAGGGGATGTAGTTGAGCAACCCGGTCAGCGGCCCCCAGATATAGGCGTAATCCACGCCCAGCAGGAGCAACACCCCGGTCATGACCACGGCCAGGCCCAGATTGATCAGAGTCCGGATGCGCAGGAAATCCCGGATGCTCCGGGTCAGTTCGACGACGAGTTTTCCCGCCTGCCTCCGGTTCCCGATTCCCCAGGCGTTGATCAGCTTTTCCTTGAAATTCGGGGCGTCCACCAGGATCAGGACCAGCATGAAGAGGACGATGAGGATATTGGAGAAGATCCCGATCAGGGAAAGAATGGTATTGAAGAGCCGGCTGATCAGCCCGCTGATCAGCCTGGAGAAACTGACCGGTTCGTTGCCGGAAAAAGTCAAGCCGGGGATGATTTCGCTCAACCGCTGGGTCAGCCGGTCGTAGGTTTGGGAAAAGTCGTGGATGTATCCCTGAAGGCGGGAAAGGTAGCCGGGAAGGGAATTGGCGAAACTGTTGGCCTGACCGACCAGGAAGAACCCCAGGGTGCCGATCATGGCCAGGAGGATGGCGATGACCAGAAAGACGGAGATGGAATAGGGAATCCGTTTTTTGATCCCGGGAAGCTTGATCTGGTGGATGAAAGCGATGGCGGGGTAGAGGATGTAGGCCAGGAGCCCGGCGATGGCGAAGGGAATGAGAATGGAGCGGGCGATGTAGAATATCCCCAGGAGAAGGATGAAACTGATGAAGAGAAGGCAATAGGCGACGATATTGCCGGAACCGGTGTGTTCCTTCACGGGCGCGCGCTCCCTTTGTTGGTTGACGGGCGAATTATAGTCGAAACTCCCGCTTCCCGCCAGAGCAGACTTTTTTCCGGACGCCTCCCGCGGCGATCTTTTCGGGAAAAAAATAGTTAAAAAACGGTTGACCCCGGCCTCTGCGGGCAATAAATTGGTAACATAACGGCAAGGAGATACCGTAGCCATGGGTATTGAGATCAGGCTTCCTCTGACCGATTTGCAGAATCGGGTGCTGGCGTTCGCTTTCGAGTTTATCCATGGCAACCTCTATCCGCCCACCGTCAAGGAGATCCAGGAGGCGCTGGATATCCCCAACCCCGGCACCGTTCACAAGGCCATACAGGCCCTGGAGAAAAAGGGATACCTGGCCAAGGAAAAACGGGTGGCCCGGGGAATTCGCCTGACCGCGCTGGGCGAAGAAGTCTGCGGGCTGGAACGTCAGCTGAGACTGGAATTGGAATAAGGAACGGGAAGAAGATACGGGAGATCGTCCCCCGAAGGGGAAGGAGGGAACCATGCACACCGCCCAGGAAATCCTGCACGAAAACTGCCGGGTCGGCGCCGATTATCTCATCGAAATGGGAGGCAAGAAATACACCGCCACCTTTAAAGGCTACCGCAACAACAACCAGTACGCCCCCAGTTTCGAGATCGTCGGCACCCACGAAGTGCGGGTTCTGCGCCAGCTCGATTGATATCGACGCTTATGCGCCCTTCGGCACCGGTCGTCGGCCGGGCGGCGGTACTGCTTTTCCTGCCCGTGGTGTTCGGCTGCGGAAGGGGGGAAAAAAGCGCCGCGGAAGCGCTGCCGGTAAGAGTCTTCCGGGTTCCTTCCGGGGCGGTTTCGGGGAGGACCTACCCGGCGCGGTGGGAGTGGGGGCGCGTTTCCGATCTCTCATTTCCCCTGGGCGGCCGGATCGAGGATATCCGGGTCGATATGGGCGCCCGGGTGGAGGAGGGGGAGGAGCTGGCTTCCCTCGATTCCTACCCGATCCGCCTGAAGCTCGAGGCCCTGGATGCTTCGGGGGTGGAAGAGGGTTCGCCGGATCGAAGCCCGCTCCTCCGGCAACTTGAAGACTGCCGGATCCGGGCCCCCTTCGCCGGCCTGGTGGTTTCCCGTCCGGTTCAGCGGGGGGACCGGGTTTCGCCCGGGGAAATGGTGCTGCGGGTAGCCTCTCCCGCGGGTTCGGTCCTGGTTTTGAACCTGCCGGCGTCCGCAGCCGAATGGATCGGCCCCGGTTCTCAAGCGCTCGTCCGAACCGGCGCCGCCGAAAGCCGGGTACTGGCCGGAACCGTGGTCTCCGCCGCCCCCATTCCCGGCGCCGATGGGGAACTCGAAGTCAAGGTCCGCCCGGAGGGGATGAAAACGGAGAGCGCCTGGGAAGGGGCGTTTTCGGTGACCTTCCTCTCGGCCCCGGGCCGCGGAGCCGCTTTTGTGGTTCCCGCCCGGGCCGTGGTGGAGGGGGTTCGGTCCGGGGACGATCGGGTTTGGGTGGCCCGGGAGGGACGGGCTCACCTGCAGCGGGTCAGGGCGGGCCCCCTGGTCGGCGACGGCCGCGAGATTTTTTCCGGAGTCGTTTCCGGGGACCTGGTCATCCTGACCTTTCTCGACAATCTCCGCGAGGGAACGCCGGTCAAGATCATCGAGACCCGGACCCGGGAAACTCCGCCTCCGGCCCCCGCCCCCGGTTCGGGGTCCTGATCAGGCGACCCCGGCCGCCTTGGCTAATTCGACCATGATGGCTTTCTGGATATGGAGCCGGTTTTCGGCTTCGTCCAGGATGATCGAATGGGGGCCGTCCATCACCTCCGATGTGATCTCCCAACCCCGGTGGGCGGGCTGGCAATGAAGAACCTTCACCCCGGGGTCCGCCAGGGCCAGCAGTTCCCCGTTCACCTGATAGGGCATGAACACTCTCCGCCGTTTCTCGGCCTCCGCCTCCTGTCCCATGCTCGCCCAGGTGTCGGTATAGATGACCCGCTTGCCCGCCGCCGCCGCCCGGGGGTCCCGGACGGACGCCAGGGCGGCTCCCCGTTTTTCGGCCTCGGCCCAGATCCCGGGGTCGGGGTCGTATCCTTCCGGACAGGAAATGGTGAAGGAAAAACCGAGAACGCCGGCGGCGTTGATCCAGGAATTGGCCACGTTGTTCCCGTCGCTGATGAAGGCGAAATCGATGCCTCCGAAGTCGGGGTCGGCGGGGTCGAGATCGAAATGTTCGATCACGGTCAACAGGTCGGCCAGGACCTGGCAGGGATGAAGCAGATCGGTGAGGGCGTTGATAACCGGGATCGAGCAGGAGTCCGCCAGTTCTTCCACCGCGCGGTGGGAAAAGGTCCGGGCCATGATCAGGTGGACCCAGCGCTCCAGGTTTTCGGCAGTATCTTTGACCGATTCGCGCTTTCCCAGTCCGATGTCGGAAGGGGAGAGATAGATCGCGGTCCCCCCCAGATCGAACATTCCGGTTTCGAAGGTCACCCGGGTGCGCAGGGAAGGCTTTTCGAAGATCATGGCCATGACCTTGCCCTCCAGGAGGGGATGCCGGACCCCGTCCCGGCGCTGTTTTTTAAGGACGGCCGCCAAGCTGAAAAACCGGCAGATATCCTCGCGGGAAAAATCCGCGATGCTGATCAAATCCTTGCGCATCTCATCCTTCCTTGCTCATGTACTCCTTGAACCGTTCCAGGCTGGGGGCCATCGGCGTCGGTTCGCCGACGGCCTTCATCGCCGACTGCACGTCCTTGAGTCCGTTGCCGGTGACGAGAAAAACCACGGTTTCTCCGGGCCCGACGCCGCCGGTTTCCCGGAGTTTCTTCAAGCCGGCGTAGGCGGTGGCCCCGGCGGGCTCGGCGAAAACTCCCGCGCCCCGGGCGATTTCGACGATGGCCTCCAGAATGGATTCATCGCCGACCAGGACGCCCGTCCCCCCCGATTCCCGGACCGCGCGCACGGCCGCCGCTCCGTCGCGGGGGAGATCGACGGAGATGCTGTCGGCGATGGTGGTGGCGGCGACCGGCCGGATTTCGCGCCCGGCGGGGAGGGCGTCGACGATGGCCCCGCTTTTTTCCGACTGCACCGCGATGATCCGGGGAAGACGGTCGATCAGCCCCACCGCCAGCAGGTCCTTGAAACCTTTCCAGACGCCGCTGATGATGTTGCCGTCCCCGACCGGGACCAGCACGGCGTCGGGAGGGTTCCATCCCAGTTGTTCGCAGATCTCGTAGGAGACGGTTTTTTTACCCTCCCGGGTGTAGGGGTTGTACCCGGTGTTGCGGTTATACCATCCGTACTCCCGGCAGACTTCGGTGCAGAGATCGAAAGCGTCGTCGTAGCTGCCGTCGACCGCGAACACCCGGGCCCCGAAAACCAGCAACTGAGCGATCTTGGCCTTGGGCGCCGCCTTGGGAACGAAGATGGTGGGGGAGATCCCCAGGCTGGCGCAGAGACAGGCGGTGGAGGAGGCGGCGTTGCCGGTCGAGGCCCCGGCGATCACGGAGAAACCCAGTTCCAGGGCCTTGCCGACGGCGACGGAGCTGGCCCGGTCCTTGAAGGAGGCGCTGGGGTTGCGGCCGTCGTCCTTGAGATAGAGTTTCTCCATCCCCAGCTTCCGGCCGAGCCGGCGGACGGGGTAAAGCGGGGTCCAGCCGATCTGGATGGGCATAACGTGGGAGCGGTCGCGGAGGGGGAGCAGGTCCCAATACCGCCAGACCGAACGGTCGTCGTCGCGGGCCAGGCTTTCCCGGGTGAGCCGGCGGGCGACGGCCTCGTAGTCGTACTCGACGTCCAGGTTCCCTCCGCAGTCCGGACAGACGTACTGCATGCCTTCGATCTTCTGGGTCCTGCCGCAGGAAATACATGTCAAACCGATTGCAAAGCTCATCGCTGCGTTCCGTGGTGAAATGGGCTGGAGGTTGTCCCCGGCGGCCCGGGCCGAGCCCGGGCCGCCGGGGCGAAAGCCGCCGGGTACCCGGCTCAGCAGACGGGGTCCGGGATGATCCTGGTCCCGCACTTGCCGGCCAGGGCGTCCACGGCCTTATCCAGGCTGGTGATGATGGATTCCTGTCCGCCCCAGGCCAGGAAGCGCAGGCAGGCGAGGACCTTGGGGCCCATGCTCCCGGCCTTGAAATGTCCCTGGTCGTAGAGCTTCTTCATTGCCGAGTAGGTGATGCACTCCACGTTCTTTTCCTCGGGCGAGCCGAAGTTGATCTTGGCGTGGTCGACGTCGGTGAGGATGAGGAATTTATCCGCCCCCACCACTTCGGCCAGTTTTTCCCCGGCCTTGTCCTTGTCGATCACGGCCGCGGTTCCCTCCAGGTCGTCGCCCCGATAGATGACGGGAACGCCGCCCCCGCCCGAGCAGACGACGATGATCCCGGAGTTGACCATCCGCCGCACGGCGTCGTATTCGATATTCTTCAGAGGATCGGGCGACGGCACCACCCGCCGGAAACGTTTTTCAACGTTGGCGGGTTTGACTTCCTTGATTATGTAGTCGGGGCGCTCGGCCTTGATCTTCGCGGCTTCTTCCTTGGTGTAAAAGGGGCCGACCGGCTTGCTCGGGTCCTGGTAATCGGGATCGTCTTCGCTGACCAGCACCTGGTTGACCAACGCGGCGACCGGGATCGGGAGCTTTTCCCGCCAGAGCATGTTCTGCAGCGTCTGCTGAAACATATACCCGATCTGGCCTTGGGTCATGGCCCCCACGATATCCAAAGGCTGGGGCGGGACTTCCCCCGCGCCCGCTTCCTGCTGGATAAGCAGGTTGCCGGCCTGGGGGCCGTTCCCGTGGGTGATGACCAGGCGGTAACCCTTTTTCAACAGTTTGACCAGCTGCTCGCAGGTGATGGCCACGTTGCGGCGCTGTTCTTCCGCGGTTCCCTTTTCGTCGGCCTGTTTGATCGCGTTTCCGCCCAGGGCGACTACGACTGTTTTTCTTGCCATCTTACTTTCTCCGCTTGGTTAGGGGTCGATCGCCCGTCAATCGAGGAAACCGGCCATGGTCGCGGCCATGACCGCTTTCTGCCCGTGGAGACGGTTTTCGGCGACATCGTAGATACAGGAATTGGGCCCGCTGGCGACCTCGTCGGTCACTTCCGAACCGCGGTCGATCGGCATCGGGTGGGTGTAGATGCCGTTGTCCGTCGCGGCCATTTTCTCGGCGGTGCAGGTCCAGCCCCGATATCCCAGCGCCTTTTCGATCTCTTCCTGCTTCCGAAGCTCTCCGTCCCGGTAGGCCTCGGGGCTCATCCAGTTGCGGGAGTAGACGACGTGCGCCCCGTCGTACCCGGCTGCGGAGTCGTGCGTGACCTCGAAGGTCCGGTCGTTGGTTTCGCAGTTCATCTTGGCGGCGGCGACGACCTCGGGGTCGAGATCGTAACCTTCGGGATGGGCCACGGTCACGTCCATGCCGTAGCGGCTGCCGATGAGAATGGCTTCCTGAACCGAGCAGAGGGAACGGCAGAGAGCCCCCTGGGCCCAGGTCAGAAGCAGCTTCTTCCCCTTGAGGGCGTCGGGGTCGAAGGTCGTGGCCAGCGTACCGGTCGCCAGCTTGCCCTGCGGGGCCAGCCATTCGATCCAGCCCATGACGTCGGCCAAACCTTGGCACGGGTGAAACTTGTCGTGGGCCATGGAAATGACGGGCATCTTCGCCCATTTGGCGTATTCCCGGAGGAGATCGTCCCCCTGGCCGTAGGCGGCGATCTTATCCTCGAGGATGCGGATTCCCAGTCCGGCGGCGTAGCGGTCCATGACCTGGGCGGCGTCCTCCACGGTTTCTCCCGCGGACTTGGCCGTCTTCAAGCGCATGCTCTTGGGTTCCAGAAACTGAGCGTGGGCGCCCAGTTCGGTGGCGGCGGCCTCGAAGGACTGCCGGGTCCTGACCGAAGGATTGTAGAAGAACATGAAGAACTGTTTGCGGAAGAGGATGTCGAGGTATTTGGAGCCGAAGCGGTCCTGCTTCATCTCGAACGCGAGTTTCAAGACCCGGTCCAGGTCCTCTTTCGCCCATTCCTGGGTGCAGATGAAATCTTTATACTTCAGGTTTCCCATCGTCGTCCTCCTTTGCGGGATTGCCTGCGCCGGGGTTAGCCCGGGCTGTCTCAGTTCCTGTGCGGTCCTACGGGGCCGGAAAACAACCGTGACATAATATAGAGGGGCGGTGCCGCCGTCAATCCCGCAATGCCGCCGCCGGGCTTACGAGCCTCCTGCGAGGAGTTCGAAGAGGAATATCCCGGCCATGGCCAGGCTGAAAACGATCTTCATGAGCGTCCCCCCCAGAAAGCCGAGGAGACTGCCCCCGCCGACCTTGAGCGAGAGCAGGGCCCCGCGCCCGCCGAAGATAAATTCGAAGAGAAAGGCGCCGGCGAAGACCCCGACCAGGAGCCCGGGAAGGGAACCGAGCAAAATCCCCGCCATCCCCCCCAGGATTGACCCCCAGGCGCCCCAGGCCGATCCCCCGAACTTCCTCGCCCCCACGGCCGAAGCCAGATAATCCAGGACCTGGGCCAGCGCACCGATCGCCCCGATGACCGCCAGGCTCAACCACCCGACGGGAGAGAACCCGGAGAGCAGGCAGTAGACCAGGACCCCGGCGAAGACCAGGGGGGGGCCCGGGAGGGAAGGGATGAAACTCCCCGCCAGCCCCGCCAGGATCAGCGCCCAGGCCACCACCAGCCGCCCGGCCTCGCTCAGCCAGTCCATGGCGTCTCCTTTCCGGTTTTCGCCGGTTGACCGCCCGCCTTGCGGTTTGCTATTTTACCTACCCCGGAACGATTTGGAGAAAAAAATGCGCTGGATGCTCCGCTCCAAAATACACAACGCCACCGTGATCGACGCCAACGTCGACTATATCGGGAGCGTGACCATAGACGAGGACCTGATCGAGCGGTCGGGGCTGATGGTAGGGGAAAAAGTCCTGGTCGTGGACAACACCAACGGCGCCCGGATCGAGACCTACGTGATCAAGGGCGAGCGCGGTTCCGGGATGATCTGCATGAACGGCGCCGCCGCCCACCGGATCAAGGTCGGCGACCGGGTCATCATCATGGGGTTCGAATTGACCGACGAGCCCATCCGGCCCCGGATCATACTGGTCGACGACGACAACCGTTACCTGAGCCTACTCTGAACGGGGGCGCGGTCTCCGGGAAGGCGTTGAATCCGGACGGAGAGAAAACGATCCGCCGGCCGACCGCCGTCGCCGTTCTGGTGCTGGCGACGGCACTGGTTTTCCTGGCCCAGGCCGTTACGGGGCCGGGCGCGGCCGTCGCCCGGTTCGGTTCCGTTCCCTATTACCTGACCCACCCCTCGGCGTCGCGTCTTCCCGCGGAAAAAGTCGCCGGCCTCGGGGACGAGGCGGTCCCCCCTCCGATCCCGGGACGCGTCGGCGCGCTCTTCACGGCGACCTTCCTCCACGCGGACTTCATCCACCTCCTCCTCAACCTGTTTTTCCTCTGGATCTTCGGGGGCGCCGTCGAAGAGGCGCTGGGAGCCTGGAGGTTCGTCCTCCTTTACCTGGGCTGCGGGGGCGCCGGGGCTCTGGTCCATGCTCTCGCGCACCCCGGTTCGCCCCTGCCCCTGGTCGGGGCCAGCGGAGCGGTTTCCGGCGTCATGGGAGCGTTCTTCGCGCTCTTTCCCCGGCGGCGGGTTACGCCCGTTCTTCCGCTGGTTCCCTTTTTTCTTCCTCCCGCCGTCCTTCCCGCTTCGGTTTTTCTCGGGCTCTGGTTCCTGGTTCAGATCCTTTCCCTGGGGGCCGGCCCGGAGACCGCTTTTCTCGGCCACGTTTCCGGGTTCCTCCTGGGAGCGGTCTGGGGTCGGGCATGGGGCCGGCGTAGCTCCGCCGGCCCGGTCCGCTAGAAAGAGAGGGTGAGCTGAAGGCTCCCGCCCTCTCCGGGGAGGGGGTCGAGGGAGGAGACGCAGACTCCCAGCAGCCGGACCGGATCGGCGGGGGGCGGGGAAAGAAGCAGTTCCCGAACCGCCGCGGCGATCTCTTCGCCCCCTTGAACCGGCCGCGAAAGCGTCCGGCTCCGCGTGGTGGTCCGGAAGTCGGCGGTCCGGATTTTGACGGTGACGGTCCGGCCGCGCCGCCCCCGGCTCCGAAGCCTTTCGCCCACCCGTCCGGCCAGTTTCTCCAGCTCCGCGGCCATCTCCCCCAGCCGCGCCAGGTCCCGGGGAAAGGTCGTCTCCGCGCCCATCGATTTGGGCGGCCGGGCGGGCACGACCGGCCGCCCGTCGATTCCGAAAGCGAGTTCGTGAAGGGTCGGCCCGAACGACCCCAGGCGTTTGCAGAGTTCCTCGACGGGAAAAAGCCTGATGTCTCCCGTGGTCCTCACCCCCAGTCCCCGCAGCTTCTTCAAGGTGGCGGGCCCGATTCCCGGGATCTTGGCCGGGGGCAGGGCGGCGACGAACGACTCCACCGCTTCCGGACGGATTACGGTCAGTCCGTCGGGCTTGCGCAGGTCCGAGGCGACCTTGGCCAGGAACTTGTTCACCGAAATGCCGGCGGAGCCGGTCAGCCCGGTTTCGGCGCGGATCCGGAGCTTTATCTCCCGGGCGATGGCGGTGGCCGAAGGGATTCCCTTGAGGTTGGCGGTCACGTCCAGAAATGCCTCGTCCAGGGAAAGAGGCTCGACCAGGTCGGTATAGGCGGCGAAGATCGCCCTGATCGCTTCCGAAACTTCCCGGTAGGCTTCGAAACGGGGAGGGACGAAGATCAGGGACGGGCATCGCCGCCGGGCGGCGGAGGAGGGGAGGGCGGAATGAACGCCGTAACGGCGGGCCTCGTAGCTGGCGGTGCAGACCACGCTGCGCCCGCGCGGGCTCCCCACCGCCACCGGTTTTCCCCGCAGCCGGGGGTCGTCCCGTTGTTCGATGGCGGCGAAAAAAGCGTCCATGTCGATGTGGATGATCTTCCTCATGCCGACCCGGAATTTTCTCCTTTGCCCCCGCGTTCGGTTCCTGGGGAATGGACAATCGTCCCCCGCGGAGCTACTATCGGACGATAGCAACCCGGCTTGCCGTTGGCAACCGGCGGTTGCGCCAGTTTCAACCCGGACCCGGAGGAGAGACCCATGACGATCGGCGTGACGTCGGCGGTGTTCCTGGGAGCCCTGGCGGCGGCGGTTCCGGAGCCCCCGGCCGCGGGAGATGGCGACGTTATTTACGACTTTCTCAAACGGGGCGAGCTCGGCGGCCGCGTGGGAGCCGCCTTCAACATGACCTGGCCCCGCGAGGACGACGCCCGCGATTACGGAGAGGCCTGGGGACTGGTCGAACTCGAGTACGAGACCGCGTCGCTGGAAGGCTTCCAGGCCGGGGTCTGGGCCCTCGGGGTCCAGAAGATATGGGAACAAAACAAGGGGGATTACGACGCGCTTTTCCTCCACGAACTGGACCTGCGCGAACTGTACCTCTCCTACGGCGGGGACGGGTCGCGGGTGGAGGCCGTCGCCGGCCGCCGCGGCCTTTTCCGGGCGCCCTCCACGGACGGGGATTCCCATGAAGGCGCCCAGCTCCACCTGGTTCCCCTGGAAAACCTCGATTTCTACGGCGCCGCCATCCACCGGTGGATCAACAACGACCGCACCAGCTTCGACGACAAGGGGATCACGGGGTGGGAGGACGTCGGCGATCTCAACCGGGAGGCGGGGAGCGGGTTCTATACGTTCGGGTTGAACTGGAGCATCCCCGACAATGCCTCCCTGCTCGGCTACCTCAACTACCAGGACGACGTCATGGCCGTGACCGGTGCCCGGGGCATCCTCGGGTTCCCGCTCTCGGACGATTGGAGGATCGGGTGCGACGGCATCTACGCTTACCATTGGAACCTTTTCCCCGATTCCGTCGCCCCGGGGTACGAAGACGTTCAGGAACTGCTGGTGCACGCATCCGTTTCCTGGAGGGAGATCTGTCTGGGCGGAGGGTGGTATTACCTTTCCGACGACCGCTGCGACATTATCGCCGGGGTTTTCGATTCGTTCGATCCCATGCAGGACGACGACTACTATCCCCTCGACGAGCTCAACGACGCCGATGAGTTCTTCTTCGACCTCGTCGTCGAGCTGGAGCCGCTCAGGATCGAGACCTACTACTCCTTCGGCCGGAACCACGCCCACGGCGTCTCCACCCGGGAGTTCGACCTCTGGGTGTTCTGGAACATCACCACGGCCCTGGAACTGGGCGGATATTACATCTGGACCGATTACGACGGCGGCGATATCCCGGACTATCAGCGCGCCGGCAGCAGTCTCGCGATCAATTTCTGATCCCGCCCCCGGCTTCCCGGAGGAGAAGGCCGTGGAGGATTCCGCGGTCGCTGACGACGGCGGTCTCCAGGCCTCCGCGCTCCATGATCGCGGCCGCGGCCGCGCAGCCGGCCGGGAAGATGTCCGCCCGGTCGGCGGGGAGTCCCGCCACCGCTTTCCGGTCCCGGAGGGGAAGGGCCGCCACCCTGTGCCCGATGGCGGCGATCTCTTCCAGGAAAACCTCGGTCCCCTGGACGCGGGCGCCGTCGTAAGTCTCCAGGCCCAGCTTGACCGCGGCCAGGGTGGTGAAGGTGCCTCCCACTCCCACCAGGGATATCGGGGAGGAGAAGAGTTCGAGGGGAAGCCGGCGGGCCAGGTGGCGCGCCCGCGCCCGCGCCGGAGCGTATCCGTCGCCGCTTTCGTCCCGGAGCCGCACGCAGCCCAGGGGTATCCCGGCGAAGAGCCAGGTTTTGGGGGCGACCCCGGGCCGGATAAGTTCGGTGCTTCCCCCTCCGGGATCGGCGACCAGATACGGCCCCGCCTCCGGCGGCAGTCCCGACACCGCTCCTTCCCAGGCCAGGACGGCTTCTTCGCGGGGTTCGACGACCTCCACCTCGATGCCCAGCTCCCGCGCCCGCTCCAGCAGTTCCCGGGCGCCGTCCGCCCGGCGCAGGGCTTCGGTCCCCACCGCCGCCGTCCGCTCGACCCCGTTCCGGGCCAGGGCGGCCCCGATGCTTTCGAGGGCGCTCAGGGTTCGTTCGACCGCCGCCCGGTTCAGCTTTCCCCCGCGCAGACCGGCCCCCAGCCGCGGAGTTTCGATCCCCGTCTCCAGGATTCGGGGGGGACGATCCGGGGAAGTCTCCGCCACCAGGTAGCGCACGGAATTGGTCCCGACATCGACAGCGCCGATCCTCATGTAACGCTCCCCGCCCGCGGCGGTTTTCGTGGACGCCCCATGATTTCAGTTCTCCGACGGCGGCGCAAGCTTTTGCTCGGCCCGCGTTCTCCTGTTGCTCGGGGGGAGAAGCTGGTATAATCGGATCAAAAGGAGAAACCGCCATGCCCTTACTGCTTTTTTCCGGAATAGGTTGGGGGGAACTGGCTCTGGTGCTGCTCGTTCTTTTCCTCATCTTCGGCGCGCGCAAGTTTCCCGAGATCATGCGCTCGTTGGGCAAGGGGGTGAACGAGTTCAAGAGATCCCTGGACGAGGGGGCGGATTCCGGGGATAAGAACCAGGCTCCGCCGCCGGAGGAAGAAAAGAAGCCGGAGTAAACCCGGTGGAGGAAAAAACCTTCGTCGAGCATCTCGAGGAACTGCGCGGCCTCATCCTCCGGTCGGCGCTTGTTTGGGTTGCGGCTTCTGCCGGCTGCTTCGTTTTCGCCGGTTCCCTCCTCGACGCTCTGCGTTTCCCCTTGACCCGGCTCGCTCCGGCGGGCGCCCCGGCGCTGCGCACGCTCTCGCCCGCGGGCGTGATGGTGATGAACCTGAAGCTGTCGGCGGCCGCGGGGTTCGTCGTGGCGTTCCCCGTCGTCCTCTGGATGTCGGCGCGTTTCGTCTCCCCCGGCCTCGAGCCCCGGGAAAAAAAGGCGGCTGCGGCCGTCCTGGGCGCGGGCACCGCCCTCTTTCTTCTGGGCGCGTTCTTCGTATACTTCGGGCTGCTCCCGATCTCCCTGCGCTTTCTCCGCGACTACGCCCTCGGCTACGGCATCGAGCCGGCTTGGACATTGGAGGAGTACGTCGCCTTCGCCGCCGCCCTGATCCTGGGCGGCGGAGTCGCCTTCGAGTTCCCGGTCGTGGTTCTCGGCGCCGTCGCCCTGGGATGGACCGACGCCCGCCGCCTGCGCCGCGCGCGGCCCTGGGTGGTGGCGGCAGTCCTCCTCGCCGCCGCGTTGCTCACCCCGCCCGACGTTGCCTCCCAGGTGATTTTAGCGGTTCCGGTGTTGATTTTATTCGAGATCTGTGTTTTCCTTGCAAGGTTCATGACCGGGCGCTCGCGGGCCGGGGCGTCCGGAGGGAGACGGAATGAGACCGCGTAAGGAGGTGGGTCATCGCTACCGAGGAAATTTACAGCAAGAGGATCTCCTGCGGGAAACGCACCTACTTTTTCAACCTCAAGGAGCAGGAAAGCGGGACCAGGTTCGTGGACATCGTGGAATCCCAGTATGACCGGGAAGAAGACCGGCACCAGCGGATCCGCCTGGTTATTTTCGAGGATCATATCGACGAGTTCGTCGACGCCCTGCGCGAGATCGGCGACGAACTGAAAAAGCGTTAACGTTTCCGGTCTTGGACCGGGACATGGGGCCGTAGCTCAGCTGGGAGAGCGGCTGGTTCGCAATCAGCAGGTCGTGGGTTCGAATCCCATCGGCTCCATCTCGGCCTCCTTCGCGGCGCAACGCGGGCGGGGTCCGAACCCGCCCCGGCGGCGGGACCGCCCCGAATACCGTCGGTCCGGCGGGGAGGGCGGAGGGGGTGCTCATGATCAAGGTTATCCTCATCTCGATGCGGCCGCGGCAATGGCTGAAAAACGGTTTTGTCCTGGCCGCCCTGGTCTTTTCCCGCGGTTTCGTCGACTCGTCCAAAGTCGGCCGGGCGCTCTGGACCATGGCGGTTTTTTGCTGCCTCTCCTCGGCGGTATATATTTTCAACGACGTCGTCGACCGCCGGCGCGACGCCCGCCACCCCCGCAAGCAGGGGCGCCCCATCGCTTCGGGGCTTCTTCCGGTTCCGTCCGCCCTGGCGGCCGCGGTTCCGCTGGCCGCCGCCGGTCTGGCGGGGGCTTTCCTCGTCTCTTGGACGGTGGGGCTGGCCGGGAGCGCCTACCTGGTCCTGATGCTGCTCTACTCCCTGATCCTGAGCCGGATCGCCATCGTGGACGTCCTGGTCATCGCTCTCGGTTTCATTCTCCGGGTTCTGGCCGGAGGCCTCGCCGTCGGGGTCGGGATCTCGAACTGGCTCTACCTCTGCACCTTCCTCCTGGCGCTGTTTCTGGCCCTGGGCAAACGCCGCCGTGAGGTCGGCGACCGCCCCGAAGCCGCCTCCGGGACGCGTCCCCAACTTTCCTTGTACACCGGGAGCCTTCTCGACCAGATGATCTCCATCGCCGCCGCCGCCACCCTCATGGCCTATGCGCTGTATACCCTCGACGGAAGGACCCGGGCGGAGGTCAGTCCCCTGATGTTTCTGACCCTTCCCCTGGTGGTATACGGCCTCCTGCGCTACGTCTTTCTGCTGCAGTGCCGGGGAGCGGGCGAGGAACCCGAACGGGTCCTCCTCTCCGATCCGGCTTTGCTGGGGACGGTGGCGCTCTGGGTGGGCGCGGTCGTGGTCATTCTCTCCGTCGCCGGCGCGGGGGGAGGGGGCTGAGGCCGTGTCCGCGTCCGGGAAGAAAACCGCCGTCCTCACGGCCGCGGCCCTGGTCGCCGGAATCGTAATCTCCGCCGCCGCCGTCGGCGGGGCTTTCGATCCCCTGGTGGGGTTGAACGCCCCCGAAGCGATCGGAGGTCTCGACCTGGGGCAGGAAGCGGCCCGGTTGGCGTCGGGGCGCGGTTTCACCACCGGTTTCATCCGCCCGGTCAGCCTGCGTTTCAACGACAGTTTCACGGCCCATCCCGATTTCGCCAACCCTCCGCTCTACGTGCTGGTCCTGGCCGCGGCCATGGCGGTCTTCGGGCGGAGCGACGCCCTCCTGGCCGGGACCTCGGCCGTGTTCCTCTGGCTCTGGGCTTTTCCTCTCTGGTGTACCGTCTCGCGGATATTCGGCAAGCGGGAGGCCGCCCTGGCCCTGTTTCTCTATCTGGTTTCGCCCGCGCTTCTGGACGAGGCCGCCGCGGCTTCGCCGGCGCCGTTTCTGGCGGGGTTGGTCATGGGAGCGGTCGTCCTCACCGAGTGGAGCCGCGCGCGCCGCCCGGTATCCGCCCTTGTTCCCGGGATCTGCGTCGGCCTGGGGTACCTGGGGCATTATACCTTCGGTCTCTGGCTGCTTCCGGCCGCAGTCTACCTCTGGCGGTTCGCTCCCGGGCGCCGGGGAGCCCGCGTCGGCTGGCTCCTGGCCGGGGCGGTCCTGGTCTCCCTGCCCTGGCTGGTCAGGAACGCGGTCCTGGTCGGCAATCCCTTCTTTTCCCTCTCCGGGTACCGGGTCTACATGTTCACGGACGCTTCTCCGGGGCACACTCTCTGGCGCGGGTTCGGAAGCCGGAGCCTCCTGGTCCCGGGCCGGGCGGGGGCCCTGCTGGGCAAGGCCCTGGTGGGGTTGAGGGACGGCGTGGAACAGGTGCTGTTCCTCACCGGCAATATCGCCTCGGTCTTTATCCCGGCCTCCCTCTTCTGCCGTTTCGGCGACGGCCCCCGAGCCCGCTACCGGTGGCTGTTCTTCTCCTTTTTCGCCGTGGAACTGGCGGCCTGGACGCTCTTCCGTCCCGGGGAGAGCGGGCTGCGGGCGTTCATCCCGGCCGGCACCGCGCTGGTGTCCGCCGCTTTCCTGCGCCTGGGCGCCGGTTTCGGTTCCCGGGGACGGACGGCGGCCCTCTCCGTCTTCGTTTTCCTGGTGCTCCTTCCTTCCTGGAGCGGCTTCGTCCCCGCTCCCTATCCCCGGGTCGCGATCTACAACCCCGGCCTGATCGAAGAGATCTCCGCGGCGGTTCCTCCCGACCGGGTGATCGTTTCCGACGTTCCCTGGGCGGTGGCCTGGTACGGGGACCGTTCTTCCCTCTGGCTCCCCGCCCGGGTGGGCGATTACGAGGAGATCAACCTCTACTACGTTCCGCCGGTGGAAGCGTTTTACATCACCGCTTTCTACCTGGGGCCCTACTACGATCCGGGCGAGCGCGACCCGGGCTGGCAGCGTCTGACCGCTTCCGGTTGGCTCCCCGAGGGTTGGAACCTCCGGCACCGCCATCCCCTTCCGGGGGGGCAGGTGCTGCTCTCCGCTTCGCCGCTGCTGGGGGAACGATGACCCCCCGCTCCGGTTCGAATCCGGTCTCCCCGCTCATGGTCGGCATCGCCGGGGGGACCTGCGCCGGTAAGACCACCTTGGCCGGCAACCTCGGCGCGCTGTTGCCGGAATACGCCCTGGCCGCGATCCAGTTCGACGCCTACTATCTTCCCCTCGACCACCTCGACCTCCACCAACGCGCCCGGATCAACTTCGACCGCCTGGAGAGCCTGGACCGGGCCCTCTTCGCCGAACACCTGGGACTGCTCCGGGCCGGCCTGCCCGCTCCCGTGCCGGTCTACGACTTCTCCGCTCATCTGCGCCTGCCCCGGGTCGAGATGCTCCATCCGGGGGATGTGGTCATCGTCGAGGGGATCCTGCTGCTGGCTGCCCCCGAGCTGGTCGAGCAGCTCGACCTCAAGGTCTTCGTGGACGTGGAACCGGACGTGCGCCTCGGCCGCCGGGTCCTGCGGGACATGGCGGAGCGGGGGCGTTCGGCGGAATCGGTGATCGCCCAGTACCTGGAATCCGTCCGGCCCATGCACGAGCTGCTGGTCGAGCCTTCGCGCCGGTCCGCCGACCTGGTGGTCCGGGAGGGAGGCCTCAACCCCGAAGCCGTGGCCGCGGTGGCCGGGGCCATCAGGAACGAACTGAGCCGGAGAAGGAAGAAGCGATGAAAACCAAGCCCGCCCGGGTCGCCTGCGTGGTCGGCGCCCGCCCCAACTTCATGAAGATGGCCCCGATCCTGGAGGCGATGGCCGGGGCGCCCGGCCTCGAACCGGTTCTGATCCATACCGGCCAGCATTACGACCGGGAAATGTCCAAGGCGTTTTTCGACGATCTGGGCATGCCCCGCCCCCAGGTCGATCTCAATGTCGGCTCCGGCCCGCACGGCCGCCAGACCGGGCTGATCCTGGAGCGCTTCGAACGCATCCTCATGGAATCCCCGCCGGACCTGGTCCTGGTGGTGGGCGACGTGAATTCGACCATCGCCTGCGCCCTGGCCGCGGTCAAACTGCATATCGGCGTGGCCCACGTCGAAGCCGGTCTCCGCAGCCGCAACCGGGAGATGGCCGAGGAGATCAACCGGATACTCACCGACCGGATCAGCGACTTTCTCTTTACCACATCCCGGGCCGCCGGAGAGAACCTGCGGGCGGAAGGGATCGGGGAGGAGAAGATCCATTTCGTGGGCAACGTCATGATCGACACCCTGCGCCGCCTGGAACCGCGCGCCCGGCGGGAATCGACGATTTTGGAAACGCTGGGGCTCGAGGGCGCCCCTTACGCCGTTCTCACCCTCCACCGCCCCGAACTGGTCGACGATCCCGGTTCGCTGAAGGCACTGGCGGCGACGCTCATCCCCCTCTCCCGGAAAATACCGGTGGTCTACCCGGTCCACCCCCGGACCCGCAACCGGTTGGAGGAATTCGGGCTCATGCCGGATCTGCTGGCGGCGCCGGGCATCCGCCTGCTCGGGCCCCGGGGGTATCTGGATTTTCTTCGGCTGTTGGCCGACGCCCGGCTCGTTCTCACCGATTCCGGGGGCATCCAGGAGGAGACCACGGTGCTCGGCGTTCCCTGCCTGACCCTGCGCCCGGAGACCGAGCGTCCGGTTACGGTCCTGGAGGGGACCAATATCGTGGTCGGCCTGGACGGCCGCCGGATCATGGGCGAAGTCGAATCCATCCTGGCCGGGAAGGGTAAGCGGGGACGCGTCCCCGAACTTTGGGACGGCCGGGCCGCCGAGCGCATCGTGGCCGTGCTTTCCCGGGCCCTGGCCGCGGACTGAAAAGGCCCTGGCCGCGCCGGGGCCGGGTCAGAATTCGACCTTGAAGCTTTTCTTGAAAGCGAAGGCCAGGGCGATGGTGAGAACGAAGTAGATCGCCGCCCAGTGCAGGGAGAAGAGGCCGCAGTTCAGGGACCGGGAGGGAAGCTCGAAGATCACGCGGTCGACGGGACCGTCGGCGGGGAGGTAGTCCTGCCCGGGCCGGAGGATGGTTTCCGGAAAAACATCCTTGGTCAGGACCGGATAGATGGGGGAGTTGGGCCCCTCCCGATCCAGCGACGCTCGAATCTCCGCTTCCTTGCCCCGCAGGATCGCGGTCTGGGGCCCGGACCCCGTCCGCTCGATTCTCCAGTCGGCTTCGCCCAGTCCGGCGATCCTCAGAACCGGGGTCAGCGCTTCCAGTCCGGCGCCGGTTTCCAGGGCGATCGTTTCCAGGAAGCGGTCGGCGCCGGGCTCGATCTGGGCCCGGAGCAGGAAAGGCGTCCCCACGGGAGGAAGCGCGTGTCCGTAGTGGAGGTCGAGCTGGGCCAGCATGAAGGTAACGGGAATGAATACCACCAGGAGAGGCGGGAGGAAAAACGCCAGGTAGCAGCCGATCGAACCCAGAACCCGGCCCAGGGATTTGACGATCATCGCCGAGCTGTCCCGGTAGAGGTAGATCTCCAGGAAATGCCCGAAGATCCGCTGCTTGTTTCTGCTGATGGCCCCCTGGTTGGAAAGGAGCCGGTAGACCAGAAGGATGAAGACGGCGGTCAGGGCCGAGCAGATCGCCAACCCCAGAAGAGCGGGGAGGGGGGCGATGACGAGCGTGAAGATTCCGGTTACGATGTCGGTCAACCAGCGCATGCGCACACCCGCCCGGGCTTATCCCAGGTAGCCCAGGCCCATCAGACGTTCCTTGACTTTCTCCTCGTCTTCGGCGTCCGCCACCTCGGCGGCGGTCGTTTCCAGGATATGGATGATGAACTCCTCGGGGCTGGAGTAACCGGCGCCCCGGCCGCAGGCGCTCAGTTTCTCGTAGAGGTCGTTTTCGATCTTGATCTTCTTGGCCATGCTCCGTCCTCCTTGCTGGGGATTACAAATACGGCAGATCCTCCGCGCCCTCCGTTCGCGCCGGGGGCGCCGGGCGGAAGATGCTGGTTCCCACCATGGTTTCGGGGACCGGGATCCCGAACGTTTCCAGGATGGCCGGGGTGATGTCGTAGAGGTGGGGGTTCAGGTTGAGGATGGGGCGGTTGGAGAAGAGGATGCCCGGGACGATCTCGGTGGCGCCGCAGTGGTCCCCGCTCCACTTCTCGGTGCTGGTGGTGAGAATATCGTCGGTGACCATTCCCAGGGCGCTCTGGTAGCCGGTCCGGTAGCCCCAGTCGTAGCCCACCAGCAGATCCGGCGCCTGGTCGACGTTTTCGCCGGAATAGACTTCGTCGGCGATGTGCACCTTCTTGATCACCGACTTCCCGTTTTCGGGATCGGTGACCGCCTCCAATTTCTCCTTCAGTTCCCGCTTGAGGGCGTCGGCTTCCGGCCCGGGGTTGACGGTCCCCTCCGATTCCCGCCCCCGGAGGTTGAGGTAGAGCCCGTTCAGTCCCAGGGCGTAGACCCGGCTCCGCTTCCAGTCGATGCCGCCCCCGGCGACGGCGGTCAGGTAGCCGTTTTCCTTCAGCCAGGTGTTGAGGTGGAAGTTGCGGTAGAAGGGCCCGAACCCGTGGTCGGACATGATCACCAGGGTGGTGTTCTCGTCCAGGCGCCGCAGGATTTTACCCACGACCTTGTCCATTTCTCCGTATATCTCTTCGATCACGTCGCCCAGCTTCGCCCGCATCTCCGGGTCGTAGATGGGGTGGTGGGGGTCGCGCAGGTGCCAGAAGATGTGGCTGTTCTGGTCGGTGCTGGAAAAATAAAAGAAGAAGAAGCCCTTATCGAAGCGGTCGAAGAGATAGTCGAACAGCCGCAGCCGTTCGTGGAGAACCATCATGGACTGACGGTAAAACTCTTCGGTGGTGAAGGTGCCGTTGTCCAGGGCCTTGGTCTCTTCCGGCATTCCCTGGGTGTAGAAATCCCCCGCGGCGTCGGCGATCTCGGCGGCGAACCCCCGGGGCAGATCGATGGGCAGGGCCGGGTTCTTGGGATCGATGTTGATCGGGGAGACGTAAAGCTTGAATTCCGGATGAACCTCCTTGAGATAGAATCGGCAGATTCCGGTGGGCGGGCGGTACAGCCCGGGGATGGAAGGAAGGGGGAGGGGGTTGAACTCGACGGTCACCCAGTCGCTCCATTCCCCCTGACGGAGGAGGATGCGCTGCTCCGGGTCTTCTCCTTCCCGGGGGCCGAGCCGGTCTTCGGGCACCCAGTCGCCCGCGGGAAGCATGATCTGGCGGTCGTAGATATCGATCCGGGCCACGGGGTTGACGGGGTCGATCCAGACCGTGAACGGGATCATGATCCGGGGGTTCCCTTCCAGGTAGTTGTCGGGAGGGCCCTCCAGCGCCTGGTCGATCCGGTCCCCCTCGGGGAAGACCAGTTCCATGCGCGCCCCCCCGTAGTCGGCGGGGATGTCGGCCGGGTCGGTGGTGAAATACTGGTAGGTGCCGTAGGTGCCGAGCAGGTCCGGGGTGCCCATTCCGGATACGCTCAGGGTCTTCTCGCCGGCCGGGGGGAAGTTGGAAGGCATCTTGAAGACGGTGGCGGGGATCCCCGCGTCCTCCAGGTATTCCCAGAAAGCCTTCCCCCGGCGCAGGAGGACCACTCCTCCTCCCGACAGGGGGACGGAGTATTTGCCCAGGGGGATGGTCAGCCCTTCCGGGGCCAGCGTCTCCGACATGGACAGGTAGGGCTGGTAGGTATCGGCCCGGCGGTGGATGAAATCGAAGATCCCGTGGCCTCCGGGGTTCATCCCGGTGATGAAGTTGGACCAGGCCACCGGGCTCTGCGGGGGGATACTCGACCAGAGGGGGGAAAACCCGCCGGCGTCGGCCAGTTTTTTCAGGTTGGGCAGTTTGCCTTCCTCCCACATGCCCCGGACGATGCGCGGGTCCATCCCGTCGAAACCGATGACGATCATCCGCGGCTCCGCCGCCGCCGTACCCAGGACTCCGGCCGCCACGGCCGCCGTCAGCAGGCGGGAAAGGATCATGTCCCCGCCTCCCGGTTCACGGCGACGTCGAGCACGCGGCCGTCCATGTTGGGGGGAGGTTCGATCCCGAAGAGGTCGAGGACCGTGGGGGCGATGTCCGTGATCGAGGGTGAGGCGCAGTCGACCGGGCGGTCGCAGAAGAAAACCCCGGGGACGAAGCGGTGGTCGATGCAGTGGTCGGCGCTCCAGGCTTTGTCGTTGTCGATGAAAACCGTCTCCTCCACCTTTCCCGAGACCGATTCCCAGGAATGCCGGAACCCGGGCCGGAACCCGAGGATGAGGTCGGGGGCGTTTCCCTTGAAGGGGCCGGAATAGACGGCGGCGGTGTCGTAGAGGGTGGTCACCGCCTCTTGGCCGGTTTCGGGGTCGGCCAGGCCGGAGAGCTTCTCGATCAGCTCCCGTTTGAGGGGTTCGACTTCCTCGGGGGCCACGGTTCCGCTCGATTCCCTTCCGGCCCGGTTGAGATAGAGCCCGGAGAGCCCGAAGGCGTAGGCCCGGGTCTTGCTCCAGTCGACGTCGGCGAACCATTCTCCCCCCGTCCGTTTCCCTTCCTTGAGGGCGAGGTAGCCGTTGTCCCGCAGCCAGGTGTTGATGTTGACCCCGCGGCGGAAGAGCTTGAACCCGTGGTCGGAACAGATGACGAGCAGGTCTTTTTCCCGGAGCCGCCCCGCCAGCCGCCCCACCATCGCGTCCATGTTCTTATAGAGTTCCTCGATCACCTCGGGCCGTGGAGGTTCCGCCGAGCCGGCCAGGGCCGGGTGGTCGTCTTCGAGGTAGCGCCAGAACTCGTGTTGAACGACGTCGGTGGTATCGAAGACGCAGCAGACCAGCCCTTTTTTCACCTGGCGCAGGGAACTGAAGAAGATATCCTCCAGGGTCCGGTGGCAGCCGTAGGTCTGCTGGAGAAACCCGTCGTCGGTGAGGACCCCCTCGTTCAGCGCCCAGGTGTCCTGGGGAAGCCCCAGGGTAGCGAAGGGCCCGTGGATCTTGCTGAGCATGATCGAATAGATCAGGGGATGGGAGACCGGCATCGCCGGGCGGCCGGGGTCGATCTGGACGGGGGAGAGGTACAGGTGGAGGTCTCCTTCCGCCTGCTTCAGGAAAAACTGGGCTATTCCCCGGATCGAGGACCGGCCCGCCTTGAAGGAAATTTCGATCCAGGGCGAGAGCCTGCCTTTCTTCAGGACGTGCCGTTTTCCCCCCACTTCGGCGACGACGGTGTCGGGGCCCTCGACGGTGAGCGTGAGCGGGGCCGAAAGCTCGCCCCGGTCTTTGCGGGGATCGGCGGGGCCGGGGATGCCGGTGGTATAAACCGGTCCCGGCCCGGAGAGGGGGACGAGGTAGCCCTGGGTCAGGTTTCGGTCCGCGGCGGCCGTGGTGAAGTAGGTGAACGTGCCCTGGGAGCCTTTCAGATCGGGCGTGCATAGTCCGGCCAGGAGCATCCCGTTGGCGAACGGTTCGGGGGGGAAGGTGATCGGAACCTTGAGCACGATGCTGAAGATCCCGTGTTCGCCCAGAATTTTCCAGAAGGGGACGCCCTTGCGCAGCATCTTGACCAGGGGTTTCCCCTTCGCGCCGCCCGAGCCGATCTCGGCCGAGGAAAGGGAGGGGAGGTAGGTGCGGGGATCGCGGCGGAGGAAGTCGAAGATATTGTGCTTGCCGGGGTTGGTGCCGGTCATGAACGAGGACCAGGCCACCGGCGAAATCGGGGGGTTGGTGGTGGCCAGGGGCGAAAAGAAACCTTCGGCTCTCAGCCGAGCCAGGTGGGGAAGGAGGCCGCGGTCCATGAACTCCCCGGCCAGGACCGGGTCGAGGCCGTCGAGCCCGAGAATGACCACCCGGTCGACCTTGGCCTTCCCCCGGCGTTTCTTCTTCCTGGCCAGGCGCAGCAGGGAGCGGAAGGGGAGGGTGAGGATGAGCACGAACGCCATGGCCAGGGCCCCGAGGATAAAGATGAAGGAGCTGACGAAGGCAAACCCGGCCCCGGGGCCGATATAGGCCCAGGACGTCTCCGGGACCGACAGGGCCGCGCCCCCCAGAACCAGGGCGGTCAAAATGTTGATTTTGAGCTTCATGAAATTAATAAGAAAGATTCTCATAATAACCTTGGGGAGTCAACTTCCTAATCGCCGGGGAGCGAAGCGGGCCCGTTGGGGACGCGCCGTCCCCGCTTATTCGGGGCTCAGGAGTTTTTCCAGGATTTTCAGGGACCGGTCCAGCCCCCGCCCGGGGGACCGCTCCTCCAGGAAAGGGCGGATCAGGGCGCTGCCGACGATGCCCCCGTCGGCCAGCCGCCACGCCTCCTCGAGCTGGCGGCGCGTGGAGATCCCGAAACCGATGCAGACGGGGAGCCGGGAGTGGCGCCTGATCAGCGCGATCTGGGCTCCCAGGGCGGCGGAGAGGCGCCCGGAGGTTCCCGTCACCCCGGTCCGGGCCACGCAGTAGATGAAGCCGCTGGCCGCCCGGGCGATGGTCGCGATCCGCCGGGGGGGAGTGGTGGGCGCGGTCAGGAAGATCCGGTCGACCTCCGCGGACCCTTCGGCGGGGAAGAGGCGCCCGGCTTCCTCGGGGGGCAGGTCGGGAACGATCAGCCCGTCGATCCCGGCCGCGGCCAGGCGGCGGTGAAGCCCGGCCGGCGGCAGGGAGAGAAAGGGGTTGAGGTAGCCCATCAGGAGCAGGGGGACGGGACTGCGCGCCCGGATTTTCGCGGCCAGGTCCAGGGCGTCGTTCAGGGACGCGCCTCGTTCCAACGCCCGCCGGGAAGCGGCCTGGATGACGGGGCCGTCGGCGGTGGGGTCGCTGAAGGGAATCCCCAGTTCCACCGCCGTCACTCCCCGGGCGGCCATCTCCAGCGCCTGCCTGTAATTGGTTTCCAGGTCGGGGAAACCGACCGTGAGGTAGGCCAGCAGGGATTTTTCGCCTCGGCTCCGCTTTCGGGAAAATGCCTGTTCCAGGGCGGTCATGGCTTGTTTCCTTCCTCGGCGATCGCCCCTTCCCGGCGGAGGATGTCCAGGTCCTTGTCCCCGCGCCCGGAGAGGCAGACGATCAGTTTTTTCCCGGGACCCAGCTCCCGGGCCAGGGTCTGGCTCCGGGCCAGGGCGTGGGCGCTTTCCAGGGCGGGGATGATCCCTTCGACCCGGCTCAGCTTCACCGCCGCCCGCAGGGCCCGGCGGTCGGTGACCGAACAGTACTCCGCGCGCCCCTCGTCCTTGAGGAAGCTGTGTTCGGGTCCCACCCCGGGGTAGTCGAGTCCGGCCGAGACCGAATGGGTGTCGAGAACCTGCCCCCTCCGGTCCTGGAGCAGGTAGCTGTAGCTTCCGTGAAGGACGCCGGGCCGCCCCCGCCCCAGGGAGGCGCAGTGGCGCCCCGTCGCCGGACCTTCCCCCCCCGCTTCGACGCCGACCAGGCGGACGGGGTCGGCGCGGAAAGCGTGGAAGATGCCGATGGCGTTGGACCCTCCGCCCACGCAAGCGACGACGGCGTCGGGGAGTCCGCCCCAGAGGCGCCGGGCCTGCCTCCTGGTCTCGCGGCCGATGACGGCTTGAAAATCCCGGACCATGAGCGGATAGGGGTGGGGCCCCACCACCGAGCCCAGCAGGTAGAAGGTGGTTTCGACGCTTTCCGCCCAGTCCCGGAGGGCTTCGCTGCAGGCGTCCTTGAGGGTCGCGCTCCCGGAACGGACCGGCCGCACCTTCGCGCCCAGCAGCTTCATCCGGAAGACGTTGAGAGCCTGCCGGCGGATGTCGACTTCCCCCATATAGACCTCGCACTCCAGGTCCAGGAGGGCGCAGGCGGTGGCCGTGGCCACCCCGTGCTGGCCCGCCCCGGTTTCCGCGATCACCCGCCGCTTTCCCGTTTTGCGGGCGAGGAGGGCCTGACCCAGGCAGTTGTTGATCTTGTGGGCGCCGGTATGGCAGAGGTCTTCCCGTTTCAGGTAGATTTCAGCGCCCCCGATTTCTTTCGAGAGCCGGCGGGCGTGGTAGAGCGGGGTGGGGCGCCCCACGTAGGACCGGAGCAGTTCCTCCAGTTCCCGGCGGAAGGCCGGATCGCGCCGGGCGCGCCCGTACGCCAGTTCCAGTTCCCTCAGGGGCTCCTGCAGGGTTTCGGCCGCGAAGCGTCCCCCGTAGTCGCCGAAATATCCGTTTCGGCCCGATCCGGTTCCCGTCTGCATGGTAGGTCTTCCTTTTCCGGCGTCACCCGCCGGCGGTTTTCCTCGCCGCCGCCGCGAAACGCGCGATTTTGTCCCGGTCCTTGATCCCGGGAGAAACCTCGACCCCGGAGGACACGTCGACCCCCCAGGGCCCGACTTTTTCGATCGCGGACGCCACGTTCTCCGGGGTGAGGCCGCCCGCCAGCAGCACCCGGTATCCTTCGTCCGCGATCCGGCGGGCCAGTTCCCAATCGAAGGTGCGGCCGGTTCCCCCGGCGGCGCCGGGGACGTAGGCGTCGAGCAGAAACGCCTGGGGGCGGTAGTCGCGCAGATCCTCCGCCGTCAGGGTGCGCCGCACCCGGAAGGCCTTGAAGTAGGGGAGGCCGAACCGGCGGCAGTATTCGGGGGTCTCCCGGCCGTGGAACTGGAGCAGGTCGAGCGACAACTCCCGGATCATGCTCCGGACCCGGTCGGGATCCTCGTCGACGAAGACCCCCACCCGTTGTACGCCGGGGGGGACCGCCGCCGCCACCTCCGCCGCCCGTTCTCCCGGGAACCGGGGGCTGGCGGGGACCAGGACGATTCCGGCCAGGTCCGCGCCCGCTTCCGCCAGCAGCGCGGCGTCCTCGGGCCGGGTCAGTCCGCAGATCTTGACCTTGATCCGGGTCACGGTCCGAACCTCCTCCGGGCGGCGCCCAGCAGCCGGCTCACGGCTCCGGCGTCTCCGCCCCCCCGCATCAGGGCTTCACCCACCAGCACGGCGTCGGCCCCCGCCGCTTCCGCCTCGCGGACGCGTTCGGGCCCGTCGATCCCGCTTTCCGCCACCCGGACCCGTCCGGGCGGGACCAGCGGCAGGAGTCGAAGCGCGGTGCCCGGGTCCACGGAGAGATCGGCGAGGTTGCGGTTGTTGATCCCGACCACCGCGGCCCCGGCCGCCACCACCCGCTCCAACCCTTCCCGCCCGTGGGCTTCGGCCAGGCAGGCGAGGCCGGCGTCCGCCGCCCGTTCCAAGAGCGTCCGGAGTTCGCCGTCGTCGAGCAATTCGGCGATAAGCAGCACGGCATCGGCCCCCGCTTCCCTCGCTTCCAGAAGCTGGTAGCCGTCGACGATGAAATCCTTGCGCAGGAGCGGCAGGTCGACCGCGGCGCGAACTTCCCTCATGTCGTCCAGGCTCCCCCCGAACCCGGCGGCGTCGGTCAGGACCGAGATCGCCGCCGCTCCCCCGGCGGCGTAGCCGCGGGCGACTTCGGCGGCGACGGCTCCGGGAACGATGGCTCCGGCCGAGGGGGACCTGCGTTTGATTTCGGCGATCAGGGAGACTCCCGGCGCGCGCAGGGCCCCGGCGAAATCGCGGCAGGGGGGGAGATCCCGGATCCGGGCGGCGAGCTCGGCGGTGGAGCGCTCTTCCCGCCGCCGTTCCACCTCCGCTTCCTTGATCCCCCGCACCCGTTCCAGGAAGGAGCCGGCCGCGGTGTTCACGGTCGTTTCCCGGGTTTCGCCGCCGTGGAGGTCAGGCGCCGTAGTTCTTCCAATTTGTGCATGGCGGCTCCCGACCTCAGGGCATCCCGGGCCATCTCGATCCCTTCCTCCAGACCCCGGGCGGCTTCCCCCAGCATGATGGCCGCGCCGGCGTTGAGAACGGCGATATCGGTCCGGGGCCCGGGTTCGCCCCGGAGGATTTCGAGGACGATCTCGGCGTTGCGCTCGGGGGCTCCCCCCTTGATTTCGTCGGGGCGGCACTTATCCAGGCCGTACTGCCCCGGGTCCAGGCGGAAGGTGTTGACCTTGCCTCCCTCCAGCCGGGAGATGACGGTGTCCTGGGTGAGGGTGATCTCGTCGAGGCCGTCGAGCCCGTGGACCACCCAGGCCCGCCGGCTTCCCAGCGAGGCCAGGACCCGGGCCATGATCTCGGTCAGCTCCTCGGCGTAGACCCCCAGGAGCTGGACGTCGGCCCCGGCGGGGTTGGCCAGCGGGCCCAGGATGTTGAAGACGGTTCTGATCCCGATCTCCCGCCGGGGGCCGATCGCGTGCTTCATGGCTCCGTGGAGGGTGGGGGCGAAGAGAAAGGCGACCCCGGCCTCCTCCAGGCAGGCTTCCATCACCGCCGGCGGGGCGGAGACGTCGACGCCCAGGGCCGTGAGAACGTCGGCGCTCCCGCAGGCGCTGGAGACCGACCGGTTCCCGTGCTTGGCCACGGTCACCCCCGCCCCGGCGGCGATCAGGGCCGCCGCGGTGGAGATATTGAAGGTGTTGCTCTTGTCCCCCCCGGTCCCGCAGGTATCGACGACCGTACGGCCTGCGGGGGCGCGCACGGCCACGGCTTTGCGCCGCATGATTTCGGCGCAGCCGCTGATCTCCTCCACCGTCTCCCCCTTGAGCCGGAGTCCGGTGACGAAGGCCGATATCTGGGCCGCGGTGGCGTCTCCGTTCATGATCGTTTCCATGACGTCGGCCGCTTCGCGCCGGGAGAGGTTGCGCCCGCTGATGACGGTGTCGATCGCCTCCCGGATCGGGATCTGTTCGGTTTTGCCGGCCAGGAAGTTGTAGAGCAGCTTCTTGCCCTGGACCGAGATGATCGATTCGGGGTGAAACTGGACCCCCTCCAGGGGAAGGGAGCGGTGGCGGACGGCCATCACCTCTCCGTCCGGGGCCCGGGCGCTGACCGCGAGTTCTCCGGGGAGAGACTCCTCCTCGATCGCCAGGGAGTGGTAGCGGGTGGCGGGAAAGGGGTTGTCGAGGCCGGCGAAGATGGTCTTGCCGTCGTGGGCGATGGGGGAGGTCTTGCCGTGGACGAGTTCCCGGGCCCTGACGATCCGGGCCCCGAAGGCGGCCCCGATCGTCTGGTGGCCGAGGCAGACGCCGAGAACCGGGATCTTCCCGGCGCAGGTCCGGATGATCTCGATCGAATTCCCGGCTTCCTCGGGCGTCCCCGGCCCGGGCGAGATCACGATCCGGTCCGGGGCCATCTCCAGCGCCTCCGCCCCGGTTATCCGGTCGTTGCGGCGCACGGTCACTTCTTCCCCCAATTCGGCCAGGTACTGCTTGAGGTTGTAAACGAACGAATCGTAATTATCGATGAGCAGGATCACTTCAGACCTCCTTGGGCCAGCCGGACCGCCTGGAACAGAGCCCGGGCCTTGTTGACGCATTCGCGGTACTCCCGCTCGGGAACGGAATCGGCCACGATCCCGGCGCCGGCCTGGATATAGGCCTTGCCGTCCTTGACCACGATGGTGCGGATGGTGATGCAGGAATCGAGGTTGCCGTCGAAGCTGAAGTAGCCGACCGCTCCCGCGTAGGGGCCGCGCCGCACCGGCTCCAGCTCGTCGATGATCTCCATGGCCCTGATCTTGGGGGCCCCGGAGACGGTTCCGGCCGGGAAGGTGGCGGCGAAGGCGGAAAAAGCGTCTTCGCCGGGGGCCAGGGTCCCCTCGACGTTGGAGACGATATGCATCACGTGGGAATACCGCTCCACGGTCATGAAGTCCTCGACTCGGACGGACCCCGGGATCGAGACGCGCCCGACGTCGTTGCGCCCCAGGTCCACGAGCATGACGTGCTCGGCCCGCTCCTTGGGGTCGTCGAGCAGTTCCCGCTCCAGGCGGTCGTCTTCGTGCCGGGAGGCGCCCCGAGGTCGGGTGCCGGCGATGGGCCGGACACGGACCCGGTCGTCGACCACCTGCACGTTGATTTCGGGGGAGGAGCCCACCAGCGCCAGGTCCCGGAATTTGAGGAAGAACATGTAGGGGGAGGGGTTGATCGTCCGGAGCGCCCGGTAGCAGTCGAACGCGGGCCGGGTCAGGGGGGCGCAGAAGCGTTGGGAGAGAACGGTCTGCAGTATGTCCCCGGCGCGGATATACTCCTGGGCCCGCTTTACCGCCCCCTCGAAATCGGCGGCGGAGAAGTTCGAGTCCGGAAGCTCGTCGCGGTCCACTTCCGCGGGCTGGTAGTAGGGAGCCGAAACCTCGGCCCGCAGGCGCTCGATCACGGTTTCGATGCGGCCGACCGCCTCGTCGTAGGCGGCGTCGGGGTCGTCGCCGACGCGGGCGTTGGCGACGATCTTGATCTTGTTGGTCAGCCGGTCGAAGACGACCAGGGTCTCGGAGACCATGAAGTAAAGGTCGGGCAGTTCCAGTTCGTCCGGGTTCCCGTCCGGGATGCGCTCGAAGAAACGGACGCAGTCGTAGCTGAAGTAACCCACGGCGCCCCCGGCGAAGGGGGGGAGGGTTTCGTCGGGCACCGGCCGGTATCCCTTCAAAATATCCCGCAGCAGGAGCAGGGGGTCGGGGGAGGAGAGCTTTCGGGTTTCGCCGTTTTCGATGATCTCGGCTTCCGTTCCGCGGCTGAGGAAGACCAGGGCCGGGTCGCTGCCCAGGAACGAATAGCGGCCCAGGCCGCTGGCGGCTTCGGCGCTCTCCAGAAGGTAGGCGTAGGGCGATCCCCCCAGTTTGAGGAAGACCGAAACCGGGGTTTCCAGGTCGGCGATCAGCTCGGTGTAGACCGGGATCAGGTTCCCTTCGCCGCATTTCCGCCGAAAAAGTTCTCTGTCCGGGTAATACATGAAAAACTCCTTGCTTGTCGTTACGAAAAAAGCCCCGGGGACCCGGCCGGGTCCCCGGGGCGACGCTCCAGGGGCGTGCCCGGGCCGAACCCGGCTAGGGTCCGCGCCAGATCCAGGTGAAAGCTCCTCCGCGTGTTGTCGAACCGGCATTCATGGCTTTGTTTCTATACATAGTAACATGGGGGTGGCGGGCGTCAAGCTCGAAAACAGAAAAATTTTCCGGGCACGGCGGCGCCCGGGGTCACGCCACGGCCAGCCAGCCTTCGCGGCCGGGTACCGTTCCCCGGCCCACGGGGCGCACGTCGAGGTTCCCGGGCGGGGGAAGCAGCTCCCCCAGGGGAACGAAGTCGATCCCGGCGTCCCGGGAGCGAGCCAGGAAGTCCGAAAACAGCCGCCGCCGGGCCCCGCCTTCCACTTCGGCATGGATGGTGAGGACGTTCCAGGGCGAAGATTCGATCCGGCCGAGGAGATAGGAGTTGTAGCCGTCGTCTCCGAGTCCGTCGCGCCCGATGACCTCGTCGTACGTGGGAAGGTTGACCGGGATCTGGGGTACGCCCGGCGCCCCGTCCCCGAGACGGGGGAGGAAGCATCCGCTCCCCCGGCAGTCGCTGGCGTAGCGCAGCCCCAGTTTTTTTTCCGCCTCGAGCAGGGCCGGCGTCCCCTTCCAGGCGGGGGCGGCGAAACAGTCGATGTCGCCGCCGGCGAGAGCAGCGAGGAGTCCGAGGCCCCGGCGGAGGAGAGCCTCGGCCTCTTCGGCGCCGATCCGGTCGGCCCGGGCCTGCCAGGCGCGGTGGTCCCAGGCGTGGAGGCCGATCTCGTGCCCGTCGTTCCGGGCGCGTTTCAGGAGATCGGGATCCAGCGCCGCGGCGATCGCGGGGCCCGGCCAGAAGGTTCCGCGCAGGAGGATCCCGGGCCCGTAGAGGGAAGCCGCCCGGCTGGAGAGCATCTTGCGCAGGAAGGCGGGTTTGAGCAAACGCCAGAGGTGGCGCCCCATGTTGTCCGGGCCCGCGGAGAAAAAAAACGATCCCCGGGCTTTTACCCGGGACAGTTCTTCCAGGAGGGAGGGGAGCCCGTCGCGGGTCCCGTTGTAGGTGTCGAGATCGATCCGGAGTCCGACGATCATCCCCGCCTCAGCCGCCGCCGCGCTGGCCGAGGCGTTCCGCCGCTTCCCGCAGGAAGAAATCGAGGGTGGAATGAACGGCTTCCTCCATCCCGATTTCGGGGGCCCACCCCAGCAGCTTTTCGGCGTTTCTGACCGAGGGCTTGCGGAAGACCACGTCCTGGTAGCCGCCCTTTCCGTAGTAGCTGCTCGATTCCACCGCGACCATTCCGGCGGGGGGAGGGAAGATCCCGCTCAGAGGATGGCGGGAGAACTGGTCGCTGAGGATCTCCGCCAGTTCCCGGATACTGGCTTCGTTGGCGGGGTTGCCGATGTTGAAAATCTCCCCGTCGGCTTTTCCTCCCCGGTTTTCGATGATCCGGAAAAGGCATTCGATCCCGTCACGGACGTCGGTGAAGCAGCGTTTCTGGGTCCCGCCGTCGACCAGCTTGATCGGGGTCCCGGTCACCAGGTTGAGGATGAGCTGGGTAATGGCCCGGGAGCTTCCGATCCGGGCCGAATCGAGGCTGTCCAGCCGGGGCCCGATCCAGTTGAAGGGGCGGAAGAGGCTGAACCGCAGACCCCGGGTGGCCCCGAAAGCCCAGATCACCCGGTCCAGGAGCTGCTTGCTGCAGGAATAGATCCACCGCTGCATCCGGATGGGGCCGGTGACCAGGTTGGAGGTGTTTTCGTTGAATTCGTCGTCCGGGCACATGCCGTAGACTTCCGAGGTCGAGGGGAAGATCAGGCGTTTGTTGAACCGGGCGCAGTAACGGACGATGCGCAGGTTCTCCTCGAAGTCCAGCTCGAAAACCCTCAGGGGGTTGCGGACGTATTCGATGGGGGTGGCGATGGCCACCAGGGGGAGGACGACGTCGCACTTGCGGACGTGGTACTCGATCCATTCCCGGTTGATGGCGATGTCGCCTTCGACGAAATGGAAGGAGGGCTCGTGGATGAAGCGCCGGATGTTCTCGGAGTGGAGGTCCATCCCGAAGACCTCGTAGCCGCCGGCGGCCAGGAGCCGTTCCACCAGGGCGTTTCCGATGAACCCTCCCACCCCCAGGATGAGGATCCGGGTGGGGGCGGCCTCGGGGAAGGAGAGAGCGGTTTCGCCCAGGCGGGCGCCGGCGACGAGGCCCAACTCCCGGGCGGCCTGTTCCCCGCTCATGGGAACGCCTTCCTGAGGCTGGGCCTCGACGATTTCCAGAGCCCCTTCTCCGCAGGCGACGGTGAAAGGCGCCTCGGAGAGCACGGTCCCCGGGGAGCGGCCGGGAACCCCTTCCGCCGTCCGGGATTTCCAGACCAGGAGCGTGGCGTCCCCGCCGGCGGTGAAGGCCCCGGGGTAGGGCCGGGTCACCGCCCGGACCAGGTTGTGGATGTCCCGCGCGCTTCGGGTCCAGTCGATCTTGCCGTCGGCGGGACGCCGTCCTCCGAAATAGGTGGCGAGCTCGTGGTCCTGTGGCCGGCGTTGCCGGCCTTGACCGCCGGCAGCGCCCGGTCCAGGAGGTTCTGCGCCGCCCGGTCCAGCTTGCCGAAGAGGGTAAGGGCCGTATCTTCTTCCCCGATCTCCACCCGCTCCCGGTCGACGATGTCCCCGTCGTCGGGCCGCGGGGTCATGTGGTGCAGGGTGACCCCGGTTTCGGTTTCTCCGTTGACCAGGACCCAGTTGACCGGGCAGCGTCCGCGGTAGCGCGGAAGCAGGGAGCCGTGCAGGTTAAGCCCCCCCCCGGGAGCCGCCGCCAGGACCGGCGCCGGGATCAGGTTCCGATAGTAGAAGGAAAACAGGATCTCCGGATCCAGGGAGCGGATGCGTTCGAGCCAGAGGGGGTGGCGCAGCGATTCCGGAGCGTAGACCGGTATCCCGGCCGCGGCCGCCGCCTCCGCCACCGAGCCGAACCAGATGTTTTCCCCGGGGTCGTCCCGGTGGGTGAAGACCGCCCGGACGTCGAAGCCGTGCCGCAGCAGCGCGGCCAGACCGGTGCGGCCCAGGTTGTGGTAGGCGAAAACGATGGTTCTCATGGTCGTTGCTCCCGTAGCGGTCCGGTTTCGGCGTTCGGTTCCGGGAGGCGGGAAACGCCTACCCGTCGGCGGATGAAAAATCGGGGCCGGGCCCGGACATCCTTATAGATTCTGCCTATGTACTCCCCGATCAGCCCCAACCCCACGAACTGGAACCCGACCAGGATGAAGAGCAGGGCGAAGAGGGTGAAAACCCCCTGGGCGGCCCAGACCGCCCCCAGGATCAGGCGCATGACCAGCAGCACCAGGCCGAAGGCGATCCCCAGGCACGCTATCGCCACCCCGAGCAGGGTGAGCAGGCGCAGGGGGAAGGTGGTCATACCCGCCACCAGGTCGAACTGGAGGTTGACCAGTTTGAAGACCCCGTACTTGGAATCGCCCCCCGCCCGTTGGGAATGCTCGACTTCGATCTCGGTGGTCCGGTCGGCGAAGCTGTTGGCCAGAACCGGGATGAACGTGCTCCGTTCCGGGCAGCTGACGAGAGCGTCGACCACCGGGCGGCTGTACGCCCGGAGCATGCACCCGTAGTCGGTCATGGTCACGCCGGTGGCGCGGGCGGTGACGATGTTGATCAACCGGGAGAAGAACCTGCGGAAGAAGGAATCGCGGCGGTCCCGGCGGACCGAGCCCACCACGTCGTACCCTTCCCGGGCCTTGTCCAGGAGGCGGGGAATCTCCTCCGGAGGGTTCTGCAGGTCGGCGTCCAGGGTGATGACCACGTCCCCGCGGGACTCTTCCAGGCCCGCCATCACCGCCATGTGCTGGCCGTAGTTGCGGTTGAAGAAGACCCCGCGCACCAGCCCGGGGTGGTTCTCGGCGGCCGCCTCGACGATGGCGGCGGAACGGTCGCGGCTGCCGTCGTCGACCAGGATCAGTTCGGCCGGGCAGCCGAGGTTTTCCAGGACGGCCGCCGCCCGCCGGATGAACTCCTCCAGCACCGCCTCCTCGTTGAAGACGGGGACGACTACGCTGACCGAGATTGCGTCGGTTCCGTTCACGAAAAAGTTATACCACCGTTGCCGGCTCCCAGCCAGAGTTTCCGCCCGCCCCGGCTTTTCAGGGCCGCCGGGCTTCGGCCAGGGCGTCCTTGATCGCCTCCACGGCGTCGTCGACGTCGGAGTCGAGCATCTCCGGAAAGAAAGGCAGGGAGAAGAGGCGTTCGGAGACCCATTCCGTTTCCGGGAGCAGGCCCGGCCCGAACCCGTGTTCCCGGTAATACTGCTGGGTGTGCGCGGCCCGGAAATGGATCCCGGTCCCGATGTTGCGTTCCTTGAGCCGGGTGAGAAAGTCGTCCCGGCCGATCCCGGCCTTGTCGGTGTCGAGGAACACGATGTAGAGGTGGTGGCTGTGAACGTGGGGGTAGCGGGGGGCGGAAGGGAGGATGATCTCCTCCACGTCCGCGAGCAGGCGGTCGTACCGGTTCGCCAGCTCCTCCCGGCGGCGGTTGAAGCCTTCCAGCCGGGGAAGCTGGGTCAGGCCCAGCGAGGCCTGCAGATCGGTCATGTTGTATTTGAACCCGGGAACGACCACTTCCACCTGGTTCGAGCCGCGCCGGCTGTACCGCTGCCAGGCGTCTTTCCCCAGCCCGTGGAACTTGAGCACCCGGATCTTTTCGATCAGTTCCTCGTCGTCGCCGACCACCATCCCCCCCTCGGCGGTGGTGATGTTCTTGATGGGGTGGAAGCTGAAGACGGCGGTCCCCCGGCTTCCGATCAGCTCGTTCCCGAAACGGGTGCCGAGGGCGTGGGCGGCGTCCTCGATCAAGTGCACCCCGTGGTTCCGGGCCAGGGCCCGGAACCCGTCGAGGTCGGCCGGCGCCCCCGCGTAGTGGACGGGGACGATCGCCCGGGTTTTTTCCGTGATCAGGGGCTCGACGCCGGCGGGGGTGATCATCATCGTGCCCCGGTCGATATCGGCGAAGACCGGCCGCGCCCCCAGCAGGGTGATGAGGTTGACGGTGGACACCCAGGTGAGGGAGGGGGTGATCACCTCGTCGCCCTCCCCGATGCCCAGGGCCAGCAGGACCAGGTGCATCCCCGCCGTGGCCGAGGCCAGGGAACAGGCGTGGGCGGCCCCGGTGTAGGCCCGGAATTCCTCCTCGAATCGGGCCGTCTTGGGGCCGGTCGTGATCCAGCCGGAGCGGAGCGATTCCACCACCCCGGCGATATCGTCCTCGTTGATGGAGGGGCGGGAGAAGGGGAGAAATTCACGGCGTTGAGCGCTCATCGTGCGGTCCTTTCCCGGTGTCGGGTCTGCAATCCAGTACCAGCAGCCGTCTCCTCAGCCCCAGGCGTCCTTCGGCCCGGACCCGGCGGGGGTCGAGCTCGACGCCCTCGGGGGGGAACGGCTCGCGTTTTTCCATGGCCACCATCAGATCGAACCTCGCGTCCTCGCCCGCCAGGGCCCGGCGCAGCGCGGGGATCTGGTCGGGGAGCGGGTTTTCGTCGTGAAGGTCGTAGAGGGTGACGCCGCCGTAGAAGCCCAGGAGCCCTCGGCTGGTCTCGTCCAGGTCCCAGGCGCAGACGCGGGCGGCGTCTGCGGCCGGAAGTTCCGCCAGGACGGTTTCTATCCCCGGTTTGTAGTTTTTGGCCTGATCGACGATGGGGAAGGCGACCAGGGCGGCGACGATGTAGAAGACGGCGGCCGCCGCCGCCGTCCGGGGCATCGTTCCCAGGCGGGACCGGGTGAGGACGGCCGCGGCGGCGAGAGCTCCGGCGGCGGCGACGGGATCGAACCCGGCGCCGACGGTCATGCCCACCCCGGTCCATTCCAGGCGGACGACCGCGGCCCCGGCCATGGCCGCGACCAGGATCCACCCCAGGACCAGGAGCGAGGTCCCGGCCCACCGGGGCTGGCGGAAGGCGAAGGCGCCGACGAAGACGGCCGCGCCCGGGAGCAGGGGCAGGAGGTAGAGGTCGCGCTTGGTTCCGGCCGCCGAAAGGACGAGGAGCCCCCCGAGGGTCCAGGCCAGGGCGACGATCAGGATCCTGGACGCCGGGGTGCCCGGCGCCGCGGTTTCCCTCCGCCTCCCCCGGTCGAAGATCGCTCCCAGCAGGACCGGGGTCCAGGGAAGGCAGACCACCGGCAGCAGCGCCAGGTAAAAGAAGGGGCCGCGCAGGTGCCCCAGCTCGGGGGTCCGCCCCAGGAACCGGCCCACCTGGTTGTCCCAGAACCAGGCTTTCCAGGCCTCGGCGCCCCCCGTCAGTTTGAAGGGGACTGCCCAGGCCAGAATGACGGCCGCCGCCAGGACGGCTCCGGCGGGATGGATCCATCCCCGGCCCGGACTGCGGCGGCGGTAGAGAAAGAACAGGGCCGCCGCCGGGGGGGCGATGAGGGCGAAGGCGACGGCGCCCTTGGCCAGAAAAGCCGCGCCGACCGAGGCGTACGCGGCCAGGATCAGGGCCGCGCGGTTCCGCTCCAGCCCGGCCGCGCCCAGGCCGACCGCGGCGGTGACGAAGAGGGCCAGAACCGGATCGGAGACGATCCAGTGCCCGGACTGGAAGAAGAGGGCGGAGGTGGCCAGGGCCGCGGCCGCCGCCGCCCCCCGGGCGCTCCCGAGAAAGCAGCGGGCCGTCCCCCAGAGCACGAGCACGGTCAGAAGGGCGCTCAGGGCCGATGCCGCCCGGATCGCCCCTTCCACTCCGATCAGGGGGCCCAGGTTCTTCATGGAGACGGCGGCGCCCCAGAAGAACAGCGGGGGTTTCTCCACGAACGGTTTCCCCGCCAGGGTCGGGTAGAGCCAGGAGGCGCCGGGCGCGGCCATGCTTCTCACCAGTTCGGCCGCCCGGGGTTCGTCGGGGGTCCAGAGCCCGTGGCCGGCCACCCCGAAGACGGTGGTGGCCAGACAGAGGAGGAGGATCCAGACCGGGAACGAGGTTGTCGGAGAACTGCCGCGCATGGTTTCGTACCGAAATGTGGTCATGCTACCCCAGGGCCGGCCCGAATTTAATAAAAAAGATCGCGGGGGGAGGAAAGGGGATTTACCACAGAG
>DAOSXE010000026.1 GCA_035380285.1 bacterium
TCAGAGTTAAGCAGAGTAATCAGGTGCGATAAGGGTTCAGGGTTCGGGGTTCAGGGTTCAGGGTTCAGGAGGAAAGCATAGAGCATAGGGCATGGCGTGCCCCTCGACCTCACCCTCTTCCGTCCCCCTTCATGATCTTCATGTCCTTCATGGTCCTTTCCCAATGCTTCCCCAATCAGAGTTAATCAGAGTAATCAGGTGCAAAATCTTTCAATTTTTCAATCTGTGAAATCTGTGGACTTCTTATGTCGGCCAGGTGGGTCCGAAAACGATTTTCGAACCTATCCGCGTTTGCCGCAAGCGTCCGACCGGTTCGAACCCGGCCCCCAGGTGAGTCCCCAGGGATTTACGGTTGCGGGGATCGACCGCCGCGTATACCGAAATCCCCCGCGCGGTTTCGTCGCGGAGAAGATGGAGAAGAAAAAATCCATAGAGACCGCGCAGCCTCAGATCTTCGCGGATCACTCCGTTGTAGAGATAAACGGCGTTTTCCTCCAGCGGCATGCTCACATTCATTTCCGGGATGATCGCCTCGCGGCGGTTGAGCCAGGCGTATCCGACCAGGCTTCCTCTGAGCCGGATGCCGATGCCGGCATCTCCCGATTCCAGCCTGCGCCGGAAAACGTCGGGACTTTTTCCCTCGATCCCGGCGCAAGCGGGGATATCTTCCGGAGTGAGGGAGGAGAGTTCGACTTCCGGCAGCTCGGCCGGAATCTCCTCTCCCGGCGCCCGGCAACGCAGAAGCAGGTAATCGACTCGCCGCATCCCCCAACGAGAAAGATTCAGAGAGAGCGATTCCCTCAGGCCTTGAGTATCTCTTCGCCTGAGCAGGTTCCGGAAAGAGCGTTGTTTCCGCCGGAGGACGGAGAGTTTCACTCGGGTGCCTCCGGAAATTCCACGCCCTTATTCCGAAGAAAACATTTGATAGCGGAAACCGAATCCATGGAAAGGATTTCCCCGATCGAGAATGTTACCCCGAATTCCTGTTCCAGGGCGTGGTAGAGGGCCAGATGCGATATCGAATCCCAGGCCGGGACCGATGAAGGGGAGAGGTTGTCGCCGAAGTCCTTTTCGGAGACATGGAGAAGCTCCCGAAAAATCCGGCGCAGTACGGCCTGGTTATCCATCGTGTATCGTCGCGGGTTTGGCAAGCGGCTCCCGCAGTTCCAGTTCATAGACGATTTCGGATTCGGTCTCGCTCACGAGCGCGAACCCGAGCCGGGGATACAATCGAGCCGCAGGGGCATTTCTGGAGGTGGGTCGGAAGATTCCCCGCAGTCGTGAATAACCGCGGTCCAGGCACAGTCGTGAGATTTCCCCAAGCAGATAGTCTTCGGCGCCCCGGCCGATGACGCGGCAGCTCAAAACCAGGGCTTCGACGACGGCGCCGCCGTCTTCGGGAGAGAACCGAAGCAGGGCCAAGCCGGTCAATCCGAGTTCTCCGAAACGATCCCGAAGGGACAATCGGAGAAGGAGAGAACGGGGGTCGTGAAAAGTTTTTTCCAGGTCTTCCCGGGTATAGCGAATCGTGGTCAGATTGAACTGATTCGCGCGCTGGAACAACTGAACCGCCCGCTCGATTTCCTCGGGGACGACCGGACCCACCCGGGCCTCCGTGCGAAGATCGAGGAGAAATTCCTCCAGGGTTTTCGATTTTTTTTTCAGTTCCTCGGCCCGCGTGCGAAAGCGATAGCGCTCGTTTCGGCGGAGGTCCTCTTCGGTGGTTTTCTCGGGGAAACACAGCAAGGCGCCGAGAAAAGCGGGCCGGTCGCGGGGGTCCGCGGGCAACGAAGGCACCAGAACCCGGGGGAGGGCGTTGCGGACCAGGTCCCGTTGCCTGGGATCGTCGTCGATGAACACAAACGATTCCAGCCCCAGCCCGAGTTCGGCGGCCAGCTCGGCGATCATCACGGGCTTCTCCTCCCAGCCGACTTTGACGGCGGCAAAGTCGTCGAGTCGGAGAGGACCGCTTGCGCCTGCGGCCAGCGCCACCCGCGTATCTTCGAAGTTGTTTCGGCTGGCCAGGGCCAGGAGAATCCCCCGCTCCGCCCAGGTCCGCGCCCGGTTTTGGATCCCCATGAATGTTTCCTTCAGGGGGCTCTTGCCGGGGTCGAAGGTTTCCTCCCCGGCAATGCCGTCCCAGAGCGTGTTGTCGGCGTCGAGGATGACGGCTTTACGCCTGGGGCCGGCCACCTCCAGGACGGATTCCAGGCATTCGCCGGCCAGATGGGCGAGAAAATCATGGGAAAACGGAATCCCGGAAATGCTCTCGAGTCTGCGGTCGAAAGCTTGCTTGGCTCCGAATTCCGAAATCATTCGAGGCAGGTCCAGCAGCTTGATATCCCGGCGTTCCCCATGCCACTTTCTGATAACGCCGTTGAGTGGGGAAGGGGAAATCTGTGAAGAATCGGGGGGGAGATCGGTCATCACGATCCGGCACGCGGGGAATCGCTCGCGAAAGAAATCGATTACGTCGAGAAGACACCCGGCTAAAGCGTCAGGATCCGGGTCGGCTCCGGGTCCGACGCTGAGGAAGGCGTTCCCTGCCGTGAAAATGGCTACGGTCGGCCGGAATTCGTGCAGCGGGCTTTCGGGGGCCAGAATTTCGCCGCCTAAGTTGGCGTGTCCGCCCGGATAGACAGCCGCTTCCAACATTCTTTCCCGGGCCAGGACGGCCAGGCATGCCGCCAGCGGTTCCATGGGAAAATCGCTCAACAAGGCGATTCTTTCCGCCGGGTCGGGCGGGGAGAACGCTTCGTCGCCCAAAAGACGGAAACGCCGATAGCATTCGAGAAAATCCCGCGGCCGCCTCCCGCCTTCCTTCCCGTCGTTTTTTTCGAGTAAGGAGGGGAAGCAGAAATTTTTCTTATCGTGCGCCGCCGTCTTCACTGTGGTTATGCCCAGATCTCCCTCAACGACTGGGCTCGGCCGTAAAGCCGGCCGGCCGGCCGGCGATTGATGATCCTGACGGAGGTTATCTTCCTGAACTCGTTGGAAAACCGTCGCTTATAGTCTTCGGCGGCCGCCAGAAAGTCGAACGTGGCGATTCTCTTTCCGATGCATTCTTCGATGATCATGGCGATCAGCGCCTTCATTACCTCGTATTGCCCCAGGCGGGGATCGAATCCCGTCTGATAGAAATAAAGAGTGTTGTTGAAGAGGAAGCAGTACGCCGCGGCCACGGTCTTTCCGTTCAGTTTGAGATCGCGGGCGAAAAGCCATTTCTTCTCGAAAAACCGCCGGGAAATCTCCTGGTGAAATTCCCGGTAGCCCGGGTTGGCGAACTTTCCCGGTTGCCCTTTTTGCCGCCAGCGCCAGGTATGCAGGGACTCGAAAATCTTCAGCCATGAAGGCACTTCGTCCGGAGTTTCGAGGCGGTGGTATTCGACCGTGAATTCCCGTTCGAGCCGCCGCCGGCGATAAAGCAGGGCACGCCGCTTCTTCCGGTCGAGTCCGTCGAGATAATCATCGAACGAAGCGGGGACGTTGATCCGGTAGCAGAGCGACTCGCTCAACACCTGGATAGGCAGACTGGTGGAGGAAGACAGCAGCGAAAAAAGAAGCCGCCGGCGGGCGTCGGTGAGAATCATCGAATGCCAATCGTTCCTGCCTTCCCAAAAAGCCAGAGTCGATTCGACGCAGGAAGAATAGGAATTTTTCGCGGCAATGATATCCATATCTTCGGAGCGGACCGTCGCCCCGGCCCCGACCGGGAGAACTTCCCGGATATTCAATAGCGGGGAGATAGCGCGTCGGCGGATGTAGAGAGGGGCGATTCCGACGATGTCGGAACCTTCGCGAAACACCAGAATCGAAAGGCGATGGCTTTCCCCGAATATGCGCCACCAGGTCGTGAGCCATTCCCTGGTTAGAAAGATGCTGGGAAGAGGCGAGTCGACTACCAGCTTGTTCCAGATTCCTCCCAGGTCGGAGAAGACGTTAGGGGAGTCATATTGTCTGATAGAGGGCATCCGAATTGAAAAAATTGCGCTGTAAAGGGATTTTTGAGATAGTACTATCCTTATCGATCACCGGCCAAACCGTCTCTTACAGGAGAAAACTTTCGTTTATGACATCCCCCGCCCGGAAATTCGCTCATCCCGGGGCCGTCGTCGCCCTAGGAGGCATTCTCCTGCTCGCTTTTTTTGCTCGAATCTGGGGAGTGGATTTCGGTCTTCCCGCCATTTACCACCCCGACGAGGAGCGGTTGGTCCATCACGCCTTAGCGTTCGGATTGGGCGACCTCAACCCCCATTATTTCAACTACCCCTCCTTGGCCATGTACCTTCTCTTTGCTCAATACGCCGGTTTTTACGCCCTCGGCCGATTGTTCGGAATTTTTTCCGGAGTGGGAGATTTCCAATCGCTTTTTTTCTCCGATCCGAGCGCATTTTACCTTATCGGCCGGGGAACATCCGCTTTTTTAGGCGCGGTTACGGTTTATCTGATCTACCGTTGGGGGCGCCGTGCTTACGGTCGCGTCGCCGGCCTGGTCGCGGCGCTTCTTCTGGGAATTTCCTTTCTGCACGTACGCAGCAGCCATTTTATCTGCACCGATATTCTTTTGACCCTGTTTGTGGTCTGGACGTATTTCCAGATCATGGGGATACTAGGCAAGGGCGATCTGAAATATTATGCGTGGGCCGGGCTTCTGGCCGGATTGGGTGCGGGAGCGAAATACAACGCTGCGACCCTGGCGGTCCCGATTATCCTTGCCCATTTCCTGACCCCTTCGCAGAAGGGAAATTGGGTCGCCAGATTCTTTTCCGCGAAACTGCTGGTATGCGGTGGCATGATGCTTGGAGCCTTCCTCCTGACATCTCCGTATATTGTCTTGGATTTTTCGAAATTTCTTAAGGACTTCATAGGCATTTCCACGCATATGCAAATCGGGGTTTATAGCACGGCCGGTGAATCGCAATGGATGGCATATTTCCCCGAATTTTTATTTAATGGAGTCTACTACCGCCCCGTGCGGCTCGATCCCGTTGGATTTCTTCTCGTCGCCGGGTTTGTCTGGGCGGTGCTCAGACACCGGAAACAAGAAATCGTGATCGCCAGCTATCCGATTCTGTATTTCCTGATGATCAGTTCCTGGGGGGTGGCCAACGCCCGTTATCTGATACCGGTATTCCCCGGTTTGATCGTTCTGACGGGCGGAGCTTTCCAGGAACTGTATTGTCAATCCAGAAATAGGGTGCCGCGCATAGTCCTCGTCGGCGGACTATTGGCGATATGCTCCGTCCCGGCATATAACATTGTTCTCCATGACATCATGCTCGACCGGGTCGATACCAGGACTTTGGCCAAACAATGGATAGAACGTCATATTCCGGAAGGAACCGGAATCGCATTGGAATGGGATAATAATTCCACGGTAGTTTTGGTCGAAAGCGATGAGATCATCAAAGACAAAATCGAGGGCTATGAGCGGGGAGAGTTACACACCATCCACCACCCGGCCGGTCAGATGATCGAGATCCATCAAGCCCGGCTTCGAGTCGACCGAGGGCCGAAGTATCGAATCGTCCGTCTGGGCGAGGTAGACGGATTAAAACTGATACCCGCTAATTATGATCTGGAACAATTATATCGTCTTGGGGTTGAATATATCGTATTGAGCCATGAAGTGTACCAATGGATTGAGTCCCCCAAAGGGCGGTCTCTTTATCCGGTTCACGCCGGTTTTTACGATCGGATTTTTTCTGAAGGAAAGCCGCTGATCATATTCAGGGGCGATAATCGCCATCCGCGGCTCCCGGGGCCGGAGATACGCGTATATCGTCTCGGCGATATCCTCTTACCAGGTTTTTCACAATCCGAAACACAAAAGAAATTGGATTAATGCGATGAAAGTTTTGTTGGTTGTTCCTCCGGTCGGGGAAAAGCAACTGTCGGTGCAGACCGACGCGGTACTTTCCCGCTGCGCCGGGATTATTCTCAAATCGCATTATGTTCTTCCCCCGATCGGGCTGATGTATCTCGCCGCTGCCTTGAAGGAATGGAGCCCGGCGGAGGTCGAGGTGCTGGATTGCATGGTGGAGGGCTTGAGGGAGGAAGAATCGATAAAACGGATCGAGGCCAAGGCTCCTCAATTGCTTTTTTTCGTTTTGGGGACCCCATCGGTGAAGTTTATCCGGGGATGGCTGCTGAGGATACGGGCCGCGGTTCCGGGTGTTAAAACCGTTGCCGTCGGGCCCCACGTCACCGCTCTCTCCGGGGAAAGCCTGGAGGCGGTGGGGATGGATTTCGTCGTTCGCGGCGAACCGGAACGTACCGCCGCGGACCTGGCCGCCGCCCTGGTGCGAGGAGGGTCGCTTCGAGATATCCCCGGGTTGGCCTGGCTTGAAAACGGTAAATTGGTGGAGACCGCTCCGCGGGATTTGATTCAGGATATGGATTCGGTCCCGTTTCCCGCCCGGGAACTTTTCGCCAACGAACGCTACAGCGCCCCCTTCGCCAAATCGTCTCCTTTCGCTTTGATTTTGACGTCGCGTGGCTGCCCCTTCCAGTGCATTTATTGTGCCACCCGCGGGTATTACGGCCATTCCTGGCGTCCGCGGGGGGTGGATAACGTTCTCGACGAATTGACGCTGATGGTAGGAAAGTTCGGCCTCAAGGACATCGGTTTCTGGGACGATACCTTCACGGTCGATCGCCGCCGGGTGGTGGATATCTGCCGGGGAATCATCGATCGACGATTGGGGATCCGTTGGATCTGCCTTTCCCGGGTGGATACGGTCGATCCCGAAACGTTGGGCTGGATGAAAAAAGCGGGCTGCTATCAGATCCAATTCGGCGTCGAGTCGGGAGACGAACGCATCCTGAAAAACCTGGGAAAGAACATCACCGTGGCCCAGGTACGGAATGCATTTCGCTGGAGCAAGGAGGCGGGGATCGACCCGGCGGCGTTTTTCATGTTCGGGAATCCGGGGGAGGACGAGGAAAGCGTCCGGCTTACCATCAAACTGGCTTTGGAACTGCCCGCCAGTTTCGCTTCCTTCAACATCAACACGCCCTATCCCGGCAGCGAACTTTTCGGCCGGATGAGAGAGAAACTCGGAGACGATTGGACTGCTCTGGATGCTCGTCATTCGTCTTATCAGGAAGGTTTCGACGGTAAAAGCCTTGAGAAATATATCCGGGAAGCCTACCGCAAATTTTACTATCGCCCTCGTTATCTCCTCCGATCTTTGGGAAGGATCAGATCCACGGACGATCTCAAGCGCTATATGAAAGCCGGTTGGGATGTATTGCGAAGATTCTGACAGCCATGGTTGCGTGATGGGTCTCGGCTATGTAGGGACCATGCCATGAATCTGGTTATCCCCACCGGAGTAGTAGTACTGGTCCAAACGGCGGTTTTGATTTCACGAGTGACGGCCGCTATTCCCGGATACTCGACATACTTCGGCGGTTCCTCCGGAGAGAAAGCGTATGCCGTTACCCTCGATACCGACGGGAATAGTTATATTGTCGGAGAGACTCAGTCCGGCGATTACCCCACAATCGATTGTTATCAAAACCATATTGCCGGCAATACCGATATTTGTTTATCCGTTTTTTCGTCGGACGGTTCTAGCCTGCTTATCTCCGGATATATTGGTGGAATATCCAATGATTACGGCTACGCTATAGCACTCGATGCAGACAGAAATATCTACGTGTCAGGAAGTTCCAATTCCTATAATTTTCCGACCCTGAACTCGATTCAGTCTTATTTGGCAGGAAGCGATGACGCGGTGGTGGTTAAGTTCTTCGCGGACGGGTCCGACGTATCCTACTCGACGTTCTTGGGCGGATCCGGCAGCGATAAAGGGAAGGGGATAACGGTGGATTCAGGCGGAGGGGTTTATATAACCGGCTACACTCAATCTACCGATTTCCCGACGGAGGCGCCTTTTCAGGGAACTTATGGGGGAGGAAGTCAAGACGCTTTTTTGACGGAATTCGATTCTTCCGGTACTGCCCTCCTTTTTTCTTCTTATTTAGGGGGAAGCAACAATGACAGCGCCTGTAGTGTGAAGCTGAATTCGGCCAACTGGGTTTATCTGGCCGGGACTACCGACTCTGAAGATTTTCCGACAAAAGAAGCTTATCAGTCTGCCACCAACGGAATAGATAGCGACGCATTTGTTACTGTTTTTTATTCAAACGGAGCTTCGCTCGTTTATTCAACTTATTTGGGGGGGCAGGTAGGATATCCTCCCTGGGCCGATCCGGTCGATCAGGCGTATGACCTCGCGGTATCGTCCGCCGGCGAAGCATTTGTCACCGGATTGACGTGGTCTTTGGATTTTCCCACGCGGCACCCCTATCAGGCCGGCAAAGGTTATTTAACCAATTTCGACGCCTTTCTCAGCAAGTTCGATTCCACCGGGTGGTTGGAATATTCGACATACTTGGGGGGAGGAGATCGTGATTCGGGAATCGGTGTGGATATTGATTCCTCGGGTTGCGCTTATGTAACCGGTTATACCTATTCTTTCGATTTCCCTACCAAGAACCCTTGGCAAGGGCACCACGCCGGTGGGTTTTATTCCTATGATGCTTTTGTTACCGGTTTCTCCGTCAACGGAACATCCCTGCTGTATTCGACCTATCTGGGCGGAAGCGGCACCGATATCGGTTATGCACTTGCCGCTGATGGTGGTGTCGGCGTGGTGGCGACCGGTTACACCGGTTCTCTGGATTTTCCGACATATAGACCATATCAGGCCGGAATAGCGGGCAGCAGCGATATTTATTTGGTTAAGCTTAACCGGACCGCCCCCACCCCCCCGCCCACCTGTACTCCGAGTCCGAGAGAAGGAAGTTCTCCTACTCCCTCGCCGATATGTTCTCCCAGCCCTTCGAAGACGCCTACCCCTACGCCAACGCCCAGTCCGACCCCCAGTCCGACCCCGAGCCCGACACCAAGTGCGACGCCCAGTCCGACCCCCAGTCCGACCCCCAGTCCGACCCCGAGCCCGACACCAAGTGCGACGCCAAGTGCGACGCCAAGTCCGACCCCCAGTCCGACCCCGAGCCCGACGCCCAGCGCCACGCCGAGCCCGTCCCCCACGCCGAGCCCGACACCCAGCGCGACGCCGAGTACGGCGGCAAGCTCTTCACCGACGCCGTCAGTCGGTGTAACTCCCTCGATTTCCCCTTCTCCCACCCCCTCCATTACCCCGTCCGCCAGTCCGACCCCCACCATCATCAATTGCTTCCATGTCGCTGGAACGGTTTACGGCGAAGATGGGGAAAAACTTTCGTCCGCTTGGGTCAGGCTGGTCTTCCCGGACCGCCGCACCGCCCCGGACGTAACCGATGGCGAGGGAATGTTCGATTTGAGGGGTTGCACCCATTTTCCTTCCCAGTCTCTGCGGGTCGAGGCCAGGAAAGCGGGGTATTACCCCTGGTATTCCCAGACCGACTATTTCGACTGGACGGACGTCGCCGGCATGGAAGTCTCGCTGTGCCGTCTCCCCCGGCCGTTGGGAGGCTCGAACAGCGATTTCGACGGGGACGGCTTCAGCGAGGTTGCCGTTTTCCGTCCTTCCACGGGGATGTGGGCGGTCAGGATGCTCACCCGCGTCTATTTCGGCGGGAATTTCGATCTGCCGCTCCCCGGCGATTATGACGGGAACGGCACCGCCGAATTCGCTCTTTATAAGGAATGGAGCGGAGTTTGGATCGTCCGAAATCTCACCCGTTGTTATTACGGCAATTTTATGGATCTACCGGTTCCGGGAGATTACGACGGCGACGGCACGGACGATCTCGGAGTTTTCCGCCATCCCCGGGGGACGTGGTTCGTCAGGGCAACGACCCGGGTTTATCTGGGCCGCTCCTGGGATTATCCCCTGTCCTGGAAAGAAACCATCGGCATCGTTCCCTGTATTTTTAGACCGGCTTCGGGGCTCTGGCAGACGTCGAATGGGACGCGTTTTTATTTCGGGAAGACGGGGGATGTGCCCATCCCCGGGATCTACGGGGAGAATGGTTGTCTGGGAGGGGTCTTCCGCCCCGGGGGGCCCTGGATCATACGAGGCCTCACCCGGTTTTATTGGGGCGGCAGCGGGGCCGTACCGGTTCCGGGCCTTTATCAGGGAGGCGGCGAAGCCGTTCTCCCCGCTGTTTTCAACCAGCCCGACGCCCGCTGGCGGCTGCGGGGGCTGACCGAGATGAACTACGGCCAACCCGGAGATATCCCGGTTACCCGCTAGACGTGCGCGCCCGCGCCCGGAGCGGTCGCCAGGCAGTGTCAAGTATTTGCATTTGTATTATTTCCCGGGCGGTGCTAACGTCTTTCCCTCATCGATACAACGTACCGCAAGGAGTCTTCGGATGTACAAAGAACAAAAAATATCCATGGTCATTCCCTGTCATAACGAGGAGGAGGGAGTTTCCCAACTGATTCCCCTGCTCAACGACGTTCCCATCGTCGACGAGATAGTCATCGTCGACAATAACTGCACCGACCGAACAGCCGAAATCGCCGCGGACCTCGGAGCCAGGGTGGTCAGGGAAACGATTCCCGGCTACGGGGCCGCCCATCGGGCTGGGATCACGGCGGCGGCGGGGGATATTATCGTGACCATGGACGGCGATTGCACCTATCCGGTGGAAAGCATCTCCCGACTGGTCAAGACCCTGATCGACGGCGGGTTCGACTTCATAACCTGCCGGAGGATGCCCGACCGCTGGCGGAATTTCAACGGTTTGCTCCGCCTGATCGGGAACGTAGTTTTGACCGCGACCACCAAGATCCTGTTTTTCCGCAAGATCATGGATTCCCAATCGGGGATGTGGGTTTTTAAAAAATCGGTTTTTTCCCGCATCGAGCCGATCAGCGATGGAATGGGGTTTTCCGAGGAGATCAAGCTTCGGGCTTTCATTCGCGACGATGTCAAATCGCTGGAGCTGCCGATTTTATATTTCGACCGGGTGGGAATGAGCGCTCTCAACCTTTGGCACGACGGCTTCACCAACTGGATATTTCTTTTTCAGTTGCGCTTCAAGGGGATAACCCGGTGGGAACGCCGCCACGTTGTCTCCAAGGATGCGTAAGCGCCTCCCGCTCAATCTGCTGCTTTTTCTCTTCAGCCTGGGGGCGTCGATCCTGATTCTCGAAGTGGTCTTGCGGGTGGTTTCCCCCGAAGCCTCGGACCTGGGCGCCGTCGCTGGGTCGGAACCCGCCCGTTTTTTTCCCGATTCCGATTCGGCCGACTCGCTCACGGGGTACGATCCCGATATCGGTTGGCGCAATGTCCCCGGGGTTTCCGGAACCTACCGCGGTCCCGATGAAGCGGTTTGGAGGGTGAAGATCAATTCGCGGGGGTATCGCGACCGCGAGCACGACCCGGTCAAGGAAGCGGGAGTCCGCCGGGTGGCCTTTCTCGGAGATTCGTTCGCCTGGGGCTATGGTTTGCGCGATGAAGAACGTTTATCGAATCTGACGGCGGCGGCCTTTCCCGGGATCGAGGTTTTTAACTTGGGATTGGTGGGGACCAGCACCGATCAGCAGTGCCTGATCCTGGAGCGGGCCGCGCCCGCCGTCGCTCCCGACGGTGTCGTGCTTCTGGTGCACGACACCGATATCTGGCATAACGCGCTGTCGGCCAACTACGGCAAACCGAAACCTCATTTTGTGTTCGAGGATGGGCGCCTCGAACTCCGGGGAATTCCGGTGCCGACTTCGCCGTCTCCGGTTGGGGAAACGATCGCCGGCGGAGAAAACGGGGCCAAGGAAGCGGGAGTAGGTATAAAAGGATTTTTAGGGCGGCATTCCCGGCTCTATCGCCTGGTGGCGGAGCGGTTGAAAAGAGTAGGGCCGGTGCGGGATATTCTTGAAGCCGTCGGCGCGGTTGAGCCGGCGCCGGATTCGGAATACAATGTCACTTTAACGGCGGCGATCATCGGCCGGATGAGAGAATCGGCGGAACTGGTGGGCGCGGAGAGCTTCGTAGTGATCTTGATCCCCTCCAAGGAATTGATCGAAAGTTGCTCGGGGCATTATCTGATCAGGGACATGGAACTGATTCGCCGGGAAGAGGAATCCGCGGCCTTGGCCGTCCGTCTCCGAGATGTCGGGTTCGATGTGATCGAATTGGGACCGGAATTCATAGACCATGCCCGGAAAGGGGAAACGTTGTATTTCGACGGGGACAACCACTGGAATGCCCGCGCCAATCAACTGGCTGTCGAACGTTTGATCCCGGTTCTTCAAGAACTCGGTTACGGGGGAACGGGGCGGAAGCGATGATCGGATTGCTCAAGGATATCGTTTTGACCGACCTGGGGATGCGCCTCAAGAACGACCGCCTGCTTAGGCCGGTTATCCTTCATGTCACCACCACCAACCGCTGCAACATGAAGTGCCAGATGTGCAATATCTGGAAACAACAACCGAAAATAGATCTCCCCGAGCAGGCCCTGGTCAACCTGAACCGTTCTCCGCTGTCCCGGGGGCTCCGCGTTCTGGACATCACCGGCGGCGAACCGTTTTTAACCGATATCGAGCGGCTGATCGATCTGGCCGGCGGACCGCGCTACGAGACGGTATTGTTTTCCTCGAACGGCACCTTGACCGACAAGACCCTGGAATGTATCGGGAATCTGGCCAAGCGGTTTAAATTCACCTTGGTCGTCGATATTTCCCTGGACGGCCTTGAGGAAGTTCACGACCGCGTCCGCGGCGTTCCGGGTACCTTCAAGCGGGCCGTCGCCACCCTGCAGGGGCTGGTCGAATTAAGCCGGGCATATCCCCGGCTCAAACCCACGGCCAAATTCACCATCATGCGGGATAATTACGACCAGCTCCTCCCCGTTTACGAACTGGCTCGGGAGATGGGCGTCGAGTTTACGACCAAGCCCGCCAGCGAGTTCGGCTTTACCGATAATCTGGGGGACAAGAGTTACATCTTCACCCCCGGCGAAACCCGGGAAATAATCGATTCCCTGCGCCGGATTACGGCCTCCCAGCAAACGACGCCTCTTCAACATGGCACGTTCATGCACCGGCTCTACCGTCAGGCGGAGATCATTTTCCATACCGAGCTGATCGGCTATATGGACCGGACTTTTATCAAAGGGGAAAAAGTTCCGGCCAGCCGTTGCTTTTCCTCGTCCATATCCATTTTGGTCCATTTCGACGGGAAGGTTTATAACTGCCCCACGTTGTTGCGGCCGATGGGGGATCTGACCGTTCAATCGCTGGATGAAATCTGGTACGGCCCGACCATGAGGAAGATGCGCCGTTTTATCGCCCAGGGCCGTTGTGCCTGTTATTCCCAGTGCGATCTGATGCCGGCGCTGGTTTTAGGGCATAAATTCGATTTGATTCGGGGCTTGATCCGGACTTATCCGAAGCCGAGCTGAGTGGAAACGGTTTCTGCTGAAAACTCCGACCGGTTTCGAATCGTCGGCGAACCGTCCTTCTCGCTAAGCCGTGTCGCCGGTTCGACGGCTCGGGTCGAGCCGCCTGGCGATGTAGTAGCGGATATCGAATAAGTTTAGATAAAACGCCCATCGATCCCAGCCCAACCGATGCAGGACTCGCGGCAGAATGGATGGAAGGCGCTTTTCTCGGGCAAGCATATGCAAAACGAAATCGATGCTGCGGTAGCAACCGCAGGTACGATCGAAAATAATCTCGAACCCCCGCTCTCTCAACAATCTTCCGACGGTCGCCGAGGTGAAATAATGAATATGCGTCGGCGGATAGATCAACCTCCAACGCTGTTTGCTCAGCCGGGCGTTGAGACTGCCGATGTCGCCTGTGGTCAGCGCCAGGAGCGCCCCCGGTTCGGTCGCGGTCGCGATCTTATCGATGATCAGGTCGGGCCGGGGAAGATGTTCGATCGTGTCCCATAGGCAGACCACCTCGTAGCGGTTTTCCGAGAAATCGAGGGAAAGGAAATCCCCGCCGACGGCGTCGAGCCCAAGTGTTTCGCGGGCGTATCGGGTCCCGTCTTCGCAGATATCGATGCCCGCGACCCGTTCGAATCGTTGTTGGGCCAACTCCAGAAAGAAACCGTAGGCGCAGCCTATTTCCAGGAGCGAGCGATGTCTATCCCGCTCAAGAAAGCGGGTCAAGACTTTCAGGCGCAGCTTGAAATTTTTTTGAATGACCCGCTTATCGGAGAGGTAGTCATGATATTCGTCGCCGAAAAAATAACCGCGCTGGTAGAGCGAATGATAGTCGGAAGGTTGCAGGCTTAGATCGGCATAGATATGTCCGCAGGAAGAACATTTCAGCAGACCCGGATAGAAAGGTCGGCCCATCGAGTCGCCGCAGATAACACATCCTGGCCGCTGCTCCGCTATCATGGTTTTTTTATTCGGGCGATCACCAGGTTGGAGACGAACTCTCGGATCGTACGCCAATTCACATTGGATTCTCCGCCTTTTCTGATATTGAGTTGAAAGGGGAAAAATCCCGTTTTCAGGTTCAATCTTTTGGCCTTGATCATCAATTCGGCGTCGATGAACCAGTCGTGCGAGGAAAGACCGAGCGGTCGTAAGAAACGAGAGCGGAAGAGTTTCGGTTTCCCGTTGATTGACCGATACCGGCTCAGGTAAAGCAGGTTGAAAAGCAAAAGAAACATTGCCGAAACCGCCTTTCGCCGACAGGAACGATCGGCGGTGAGAACCTGGCCGCAGCAAAGATCGAGTTCGGCTTCTTGCAGGAAACGGTAGGCGCCGACCACGGTTTCCGGAGGAACTTCGTTATCTCCGTCGATCCATCCGATAATCTCCCCCCGGGCCGCCCGGAGGCCGGTGATAATTCCCCAACCATAGCCCCGGTTAACTGGGACGGCCACCTTTCTGATCGTCGGGAACCGGGAGGTACAGATATCGATCAACCGGTTGGTGTTATCGGAAGAACCGTTGTCGACCAGAATGATTTCATGGTCGGGAACGGACTCGGTCAGGACACGGACAAGTTTGCCGGCGAACTCCTCGACGTTTTCCTGTTCGTTGAAGAGAGGGACCGCCACGGAAAGCGAAAGCTCAGCGGGCATGCGTTTCTTTCTCCCATGTTTTCCGCAGGCCTTCGCCCAGGTCGATTCGGGGGAGCCAGCGGAGTTCCCTTTCCGCTTTTCCGATGTCGGCCCTGACTTCGTAAGCGCCGCCGCCTCCAGGCATCTCGGATATGGGAACGTCGATCCCGCCGACATCCCTCAACCGCCGGGCGATATCGAGGTTGGAAGAAGAAACGCCCGAGGCGATGTTGTAAACCGCGCCCGCCGCCGTATCCGAAAAAAGGGCCCGCGCGATAGCGGAACAGACGTCGTCGATGAATATATAATCGCGTTTCGATTGCGGTTCCTTCAGCTCGATGGGCCGGTTTTCCCGGAGGGAAGCGATGATGGAGGGAATTAAAAACGGTTTTTTCTGCCCCGGCCCGTAGGGATTGAACAGCCTCAGGGAAACGGTCCGGCACCGCCGGCGCCGTCCGAAATCCTTGATCAGTTTTTCCCCGATGTATTTGGAAGCGTGGTAGAGGGAAGCCGGTTGCACGGGGTGCTCCTCGTCGACCGGCAGATAGGCGGGAATGCCGTATACGTTGGTGTTCAGATAGACGAAGATGCGGGGCGCATTCCCCTCCAGGGCCGCGAGCAGATTGAGGGTTATCCGGATATTGGAATCCAGTATTTCAGTTTTCGGTCGGCCGGTATGCGGAGTCAACGCCGCCAGGTGAACGACTCCGTCGATGCCGGCTTCGGGGAGACGCGGTGGCCCCAGGGAGAGATCGAGGGTTTCCGGGAGAGTCATGATTTCGATCCCCTCCGGCGGCAGGGTTTCGAGCAAGCGGTTCCCGATAAAACCAGAATGGCCGGTTACCAAGACGCGAGTCATTTCGCTGCGACCTTCGTCAGACCGAACCGAAGCGGGAGTAATCTCCCAGGCGAATCAGTTTCGACGCCGGATTCTCGAAAACTTCGAGATATTCGCGATACCATTCGATGGTTATCTTCAATCCTTCTTCAAACGATACTTTCGGCTTCCAGTTCAGGATTGAGGCGGCCTTGCGGTTGGCCGCGGCCATTTTCCAGATCTCCGTGGGGCGGTGGGGCAGGGCGCCGATTTCGAGGGCAGAAGACGAGCCGCTCAGCGAGTGGATACGTTTGACGAGATCGCGGATGGCGATATCGCGGCCCGATCCGAGGTTGACGACTTCTCCCACCGCCCGGGGTTCGGCGCCGGCGGCGATTATCCCGTCCACCAGGTTCTCGACGTAGTTGAATTCCCGGGTCTGCAAGCCTTCGGTGGTCCTGATGGGTTTGCCTTTCAGGCAGCGGATGATCAATTCGGGGATGACGGCTTTGGCGCTCTGGTAGGGGCCGAAAGCGTTGAAGGGACGCACGACGGCAATGGGAAGGCCGTGGGCGTGTCGGCGCATGCGGCAGTAGAGTTCGCCCCCGTACTTGCCGATGGAGTAAGGGGAAATGGGAAGAGGGGAGGCCGTTTCCCGGAACGGTATCCCGGGCTGAAGCCCGTAAACCTCGGAAGAAGATATATAGACAAACCGCTGAAACCCACGGCAGGAATCGAGAAGGTTGGCCGTGCCCCGGGCATTGACGTCGAACGATTCGCCGACGTGCGTAAAACTGTCGCCGACGTGGTTATAGGCGGCCAGGTGGAAGATGACGTCGAATTTCTTCCGGCGCAGGGGCAGGCAGGAATCGAGGTTCCTGATATCGGCTTCGATCACCGTAAGTTTATCCCAGATCCCGGCCAAGCGGACATTTTCGAAGATGCTGTTGTACTTGGTGATGACCGCCACCCGAGCTCCCGCGGCGTATAATCTTCGTACCAGGTGAGAGCCGATGAAGCCGGTTCCGCCGGTGACCAGAATAGATGTGCCTTTCATCAGGTGGTCTCTCCTTCGATATATGTATAATAATGCGTCAACTGCTGCTCGGCGGTGGTGTGCTCCAGGGGCGTATTGAACGTGATCTGAAGCCCCTCGAACGAATAGGTGCCGACCTCGCCCCGCTCGATCAGCCGATGGAAGAGTTCCAGGAGCCCCTTGGAGTCGGGGGATCTCAGCATATCCTCGCTCACGAAATTGAAGATTTCCGCGTCGACCGCCAGGGTCCCGATGTAGTAGTCGAACTCGGGTTTCTCCCGGAAACGGGAGATCGTATCCCCTTGTTTCTCGATCAGTCCGAAGGGAATCCGCAACCGGGAAACGACCATGGTCATCAGTTTGTCGCTTCGCCGATGGGCCCGGCAAAGCTCGTTCAGATCCACTTTATTGACGGTGTCTCCATAAACGACGATAAAATCATCGGTCAGTTGGTTGCGCACGGCATGAATACGCTTGAGCATGCTGGCGTCTTCGCCGGCGTTGTCGAACCGACAACGGGCCCCTCTCCAGGACTGGAACTTTTCCCGGATCATCTCCCCGCGGTATCCGACGCAGAAGAGGTAATCGCGGAAACCCTGCGCATAATACTGTTCCAAGGACAGTTCCAGGATCGACTTGTTTCCCAAAGGGATCAGGGGTTTGGGAATATCTCCGGAATAATCGCGAATACGTACGCCCTTACCTCCGCAAAGAACAACTATCGGCGGTTTTTTCATACGGACTCTAAACTACTTGAGGTACTTTCCCGGAGCAAGCAAATAGAGCCGATTGCCGAAGGGGGGGAAGTGGCGGGAAACAGTTTCACAATTAGCGGCAATGGTTCAATAATACGGTCATGAAACGGCTGGGCGCGGCAATCGCTTTTCGAACGGGGATCACGAGGCTATGGGGGGCGTTCGACACGTTCAAACCCGGATTCCGGGTGCTCACCTACCATCACGTTCTCCCCGAGGCTTCTCCGTTTCTGCCCTCGCTGGCCCGGGATGAATTCGAGCGTCAGATCGAATATCTGCGCCGGGCGTACCGGATCATGCCGCTGTCGGAACTGGCGTCTCTTTGTTCGGGAGGCGGGGCGCTTCCGGCGCGGGCTTTGGCTTTGACCTTCGACGACGCTTTTTCCGATTTCCAATCCCAAGTCTGGCCCCTTCTCGCCGGATACGGGATTCCCGTCACCGTGTTCGTTCCCACCGGATTCATCGACACCGATCGGGTCCCCTGGCCCGATGAATTGGGGTATTTGTTTTCGAACGTCGCCGCGGCGGAGTCGGAGATCGAAATCGCCGGCGAAAACATGGCCCTGCGTTGGGATACCCCGGCCGAAGCCGTAGCCGTCATGCAGCGGGTAAAGGAGAGAATCAAAAAGAGGGCTCCGTTGCGGGCGGACGCGCTCGTGGCCGCCATCCGCGGCCGATTGGGGGTTTCGGCTCCCAACCCCATGAGGATTCTCGATCGTTCCGCCATCACGGATCTCGGCCGCCGGGGGGTGGAATTCGGGAGCCATACCGTCTCTCACGCTCTGGTGGGTTCGCTTTCCCCGGAAAGGGTCTGGAGAGAAGTGTCGGATTCCCGGGAGTGTTTGAACGATATCCTGGGTTCCCCGCCGGCGGGATTCTGTTACCCCAACGGGGAACCGGGCGATTTCACCCCCGCGACCCGGGAGTTGGTGAAACGAGCCGGGTATGCTTACGCTTGCACGACGGTGGGGGGGATCAACCGGCCCGGAGGCGATCCGTTCGAGATCAAGCGGTGTTGGACCGGCGGGTTGAGGTTGGAGAGCTTCGCGTTCCGGTTGGCTTTCGGTCGCTTCTAACCGGGGATAAGACAAGAGGGTTCGGGGTTCGGGAAGGGAGGGAGTCCACAGATTTACACAGAGAGTTTTCGGGTTGAGGGCGGGATGAAGTTGTCCCCGGATGGACAGTGGGAGCTATAAGAGTTCGGAGTTCAGGTATCGAGGAGCTTCAGCGACGAAGCAATCTCCGGAGCAGTTCAAATATGTGGAGATTGCTTCGCTCCGTTCGCAATGACGGGAAATCAAAGCGAACGTCGTCCTGCTCTTTGCTTCCCCTGCCTGTAGAAAAAAATGTCACAAAAGTTGTGTGACAACTTTTATGACAAAAAGGAACCAGCGCTCTCGCGGTTCTTCCCTCCCACTTCATGTCCTTCGGGGAAGAATTCAGGAGTCAGAATTCAGTATTCAGTAGCACCCTACCTTGCCCCCCAATTCAAAATCCTCTGTGCCTCTTGTGCCTTTTGTGGCTAACCCTCTCCCCTTCATGGACTTCATGTCCTTCATGGTCCTTTCCCAATTCTTCCCCAATCAGAGTTAAGCAGAGTAATCAGGTGCGATAAGGGTTCAGGGTTCGGGGTTCAGGAGGAAAGCATAGAGCATAGGGCATGGCGTGTCCCTCGACCTCACCCTCTTCCGTCCCCCTTCATGAGCTTCATGTCCTTCATGGTCCTTTCCCAATTCTTCCCCAATCAGAGTTAATCAGAGTAATCAGGTGCGATAAGGGTTCAGGAGGAAAGCATAGAGCATAGGGCATGGCGTGCCCCAGACCTCACCCTCTTCCGTCCCCCTTCATGAGCTTCATGTCCTTCATGGTCCTTTCCCAATTCTTCCCCAATCAGAGTTAATCAGAGTAATCAGGTGCAAAAATCTTTTGGGGGCCGAGGCGGAGGGCTACTGACTACTGAATACTGTATTCTGAATTCTTTTCCTAATCCGTGAAATCTGTGGTTACTTCTTAGAGGCGGATCAAGCATACGCGGGAGGAAAGAGATGGAGATGAAACGCAGATGGCCCACGGCGCTGTTGCTGGCCGCGATCCTGTCGACGTTCGGCTGCGGAACCGGGCACAACGTCAACGCGGTTACGCAGGTTTCGGTGCTGGACGCGCTATTAGCCGGGGACTACGGCGGGAAAATCACCTGCGCGCAATTGCTCGATTATGGGGATATGGGGTTGGGAACACTGGACCATCTGGACGGGGAGATGATCGTTGCCGACGGGGTTGTCTATCAGGCCCGTTCGGACGGGACGGTGGTCCGTCCCGCCCCTTCCGTCACCGTTCCGTTCGCCGCGGTCTGCTTCTTCTCCCCCGTTTCCGAGATCTCCCTGCCCTCAGGGCTCGATTTCGCCGGTTTCCGGAAGTGGCTCGACGAGCGGGAGCCGGAGCGGAACCTTCCCCTCGCCGTGACCGTGAGCGGGCGGTTCGAAAGTATGAAGGTGCGGAGTGTCCCCCGCCAGGACAAGCCGTATCCCCCCTTGGCGGAAGTGACTCCCCATCAATCCGTGTTCGATCACAGCGACATTCCCGGTCGGATCGTGGGGTTTCGCCTGCCCGGGTTCTTGAAGGGGGTCAACGTTTCCGGCTACCACCTGCATTTCATTTCATCGGACGGAAGCGTGGGCGGCCACATTCTCGATTTCAGGAGCGGGAAAGGGACGGTCTCCTCGGCTTTCTGCGACAGTCTCTGCGTCCTGCTGCCGTCGGACGATCCCGATTATCGGAACCTGGACCTTTCCCGGAGCCGCGCCGGGGATATAGCGGCGGTGGAAAAATAGACCCCGCTGGCGGTTCAGCCCGCCGGACTTTCGACGGTGACGCTGACGCGGTCGGCGTATCCCCGGGAATCCGAGCAGGAAATGCGATGGCGCCCGGGCACGGGCCTCCAGCGTAACGGCTCCTCCGGCGCGGTCGTTCCCAGCGGTGTCCCGTCCACGAACCAATAGAGTTTTTCGCCTTCCCCCCCGGTTGCCCGGAGCGGAACGGAATCCGCGCTCCCGGGGATACCCTCGACTAGGCGCAGAACGTCTCCCTCTGCCGGTTCGCTGATCCGCGGGCCCGGCTCCGTCCGCTCGGCGCTCGGGCGGTAATGTTCTCCCCGGCACCGCCGCAGGGGCGAAACGCCGCGGATGATCAGGGAGAGTTTGCGCCCGGGGCAATCCGGCCCCGGGAGAAGCCCCGTGACGGGACAGACCGATACGGCGACGCAGTTTTCGGGACGCCGGTACCAGGGTCCGGATCCTCCCGGGTAGAGGCGGACGAATATCGTCGCGGCCACGGGAGCGATATCGATGCCGGCCAGATCGGGATTGTCGCCTCCCGCGGGATCGCCGGCCCAGACCCCCACTACGTATTCGGGGTTCCAGGCCAGCGTCCAGGCGTCCCGGTGACCGTTCGACGTTCCCGTTTTCCAGGCGAACCGGGGGATATGTTCCGGCGCGGTTGCGGGCAGGAGGGCCCGGGTCCGGGACCCTTCGCTGAGGATGTCGTTGACCAGAAAGACCGCCTCGGAGCCGAACAGTCGTTCGCCGAGAGCGTCTTCGCCCCCTTTGATGGTCCTCCGCGGGAGGTGCAGACCATCCCGGGCGAGAACCGAACAGGCCTCGGCCAGTTCCAGCAGCGACGCCCCGCAGGAGCCTACCGCCAGGGAAAGGCCGGCGTCGGCGTTGCCCCGCAAGGAGGAAATCCCGGCCCGGCTCAGTTTCTGCGCCGTTGTCTTGGGGCCGATCGTCTCCAGGAGCCGGACGGCGGGAAGATTGAGGGACCGCCGCAGGGCATCGGCGGCGCCGACCGCTCCCTGAAACGTCCGATCGTAATTTTCCGGCCGGTAACGGCCGTGGTCCATGGGCGAGTCTTCAAGGAGGGTGTCCGGGGAGCAGATTCCCCGTTCGAAAGCCAGGCAGTAGATGAAAGGTTTGAGGGTCGAACCCGGCGACCGCCGCGCCGCCGCGCAGTTGACCTGCCCCCATCTCGGTTCCGTCCAATCGGGCGAGCCCACCAGCGCTCGGATTTCTCCCGAGGGCACATGGAGGATGACCACGGCCATGGACTCGGCTCCCCGTCGGCGCGCTTCCGGGAAGAAAGAGTCGGTCACGGTTTCGGCCAACGCCTGCAGACGGGGATCGAGAGTGGAGTCCGCTTCCCGAGCCGCGCCGATATTAGCCAGAACCAAGTCGCAGAAATGAGGGGCTTGAAAAGGATAAGCCCGGAGTTTTTCCGGGACCGGCTCTTTTTTCGCCCGTGCCGACTCTTCGGGGGAAATCATTCCCAGCGCCGCCATGCGGTCCAGGATCTTGTCGCGGGCCCGCCGGGCTTCGCGGGGATGGCGATCGGGGCGCAGCCGCTCGGGCAGGCGGGGGAGGGCCGCCAGAAGAGCGGCTTCGGGGAGGGAGAGATGGGCGGGAGTCCGGCCGAAATAACGCAGCGAAGCGGCGCCGACCCCGATCAGGTTGCCGCCGAAAGGCGCCCGGTTGAGGTACTGTTCGAGGATGTCGGATTTGGACATTATCCGCTCGATCTGCAGCGCCCGGAACCCCTCGCTGAGTTTGGCCCCCAGGCCGCGGCCCCGCCGTTCCGTGGCCAGTTTTACCACCAGGGTGGTGATGGTCGAAGCCCCGGAGACAATCCGCATCCGTCGGAGATTGGTGGCAGCCGCCCGCCCCACCGCCGCCGGATCGATTCCGGGGTGGGAAAAAAAACGCCTATCTTCGCCCGCCACGAAAGCGGGGGCGAGCCACGGGCCGATCTCCTCGATGGACACCGGCAGGCAAACGACATCTCCGGGGCCTGTCCGGATGCGGATGATGCCCCCATCCCCGTCTCTGATCACGACCGCGGCCGGATAGGGCCCCAGCAGTCCCCGGGGAGGGGGGACGAACCGGACCGCCGCCCCGATCACCGCCGCCGCCGCCGCCGCGGTCCCGATTCCGATTCCCAGCACCCGGAGCCGCCGCCGCATCCTTGTTTTCACCGCGGGCGGGCCTTATCGGCGGGAAGGACACGGACTCGGCCGCCGCCGCTGACGCTGCAGATTTCCGGTTCGTACATCCCCTCGGCCCGAGACGGGGGCACGGTGTAATCGCCGACCGAAACGGCCCGCAGGCCGTAGTAGTGGGTTTGGACGCCCACGGTGTTTCCGGTGAAGACGATGACGCGGTCGTCGCGTTCCTCCACCCGGGTGACGGGGAGGGTGGAGGCGAACCGGGCGGCGTCGAGAGACCTGGTTCCGGCCAAAGCCGTATTCTCGACCTCGAACCCCGCCGGGAGGAGGTCTTCGATCACCAGGTTTTTCAGGGGTTCCGTCCCCGAATCGAGCCTGAGCGCCGCCACCAGGAAATCTCCCTGCCGGAAACGTCCGTCCGTGACCGTTTCTCCTTCCGGGGTCAGCCAGGTCCGACGCAGGGATATACCGGAATCGCGCCGCTCCAGCCGATCCATCAGAGGCGCTCCTTCCCGGACGTCCCGGACCCGGACTAACCCCGGGCCCCGGTTGGTTACGGCGACTTCCGACAGCGCTGCGCCGGCCTCCCAGGACCACTGCCAGGAGGTTTCGTCATCGAGCGGCCGCTCCGACGCTCCGGCGGCGGTTTCGATCCTCACCAGGGCCGGGCGCCCGGAACCCTCGCGTACGCTCGACCATTTAACCAGCGCCTCGACCGCGGCGGCGTTGTCGGGGGTGTTTCTCCAGTGCCCGGCCTCGCCTTCCCGGACCAGCAGCTCGACCAGGTCCGGCAGCCGGGGATTGCGGGGGTCGCATTCGACCAGAAAAACTATCAAATGACCCAGAGTCCCGATCCTGGAAGCAAGCGGATTGTCCCCCCGCGGGTCGCGCCCCCCGCCTATCAGGGGCGCCGCCCGTTCGAGGACCCCGAGAGCGTCCCCTCGTTCCCCCCGGGCGGCCAAGGCCCCTCCCAATTCGACCCGGGCGGACAGGGGCAGGGTCTCTTCTTCTTCCAGGAGCCGGCGCGTCCACCCCAGATCGCTTTTTCCCGCCATCGCCATGACCAGGCAGGCCGCGGCCTTGCGCGCCTCCTCCCCGTTCTTTCCGCTTCGGGGAGACAGTGTCCGGGAGACGGCTTGCAGCGCGGCTTCCAGGCGTTCCGGCGGGACCTGATAGCCGGCCTTCCCGGCTTCGATCAGAAGTCTGGTCACATAGGGAGTGGCCCATTCGCAGGGGCGGTCGTCTCCCGGCCAATAGGAGAAACTCCCGTCCGGCAATTGCATCACGTAGAGCCGTTTGAGTCCGGCTTCCACCAGTTCCCGGGCTTCGCCTTTCCAGGCATCTCCCCACGGCATCCGGGGAAGATACAGCAGGGGGAACGTGCAGGAAGCCGTTTGTTCCACGCACCCGTAGGGGTAGCGGAAAAGGTATTCCAGGCCTCCTTCCAGATTGACGCCGGGGCCGACCGAACACTGCAGGCGAAGAGTTCCGGTGCCCGGGAGAAATCCGTCAGGGGGAGAGATCCTGGTCTTTTCGCCTTCCTCCAGAACAACGGTGCGGGTTTCGGAGACGGCCGGTACCGGCGGCCTGACCGCGATTTCGACCTCGTCCGTCCGCCGATGGTCCCCGATTCCCGAGTTGATGAGCAACCGGCCGGTTCCGGCCGTTCCGGCGGCCCGCAACCGGATCCGCCAGGACGCCGTTTCACCGTCTTGCATCGGCCGGGAGATCGCGCCCTCCGTTTCCGCCAGAAGCAGGGGGCTTTCGGTCTGGAGTTCGATTCGGGCCATACCCGCGTTCCCGGAAAGGTTGTGGGCCCGGAGAGCGAGTTCGCATTCGTCTCCGGGGGCAAGGAAACGCGGCAGTGAAAATTCGAGTGCCAGCGGCGCTCGGACCTCGACCCCGGTTTCGGCGGCGCCCAGGCAGGTTCCGGTCACGGCCGTAACCGCGATCCGGAGGGCGCCGGAAAAATCCCCGAGCGGAAACCCGTAGGAGATGCGGCCTTGGGCGTCCGTGGAAAGCGCTCCGGAACTGACGGCGAACGGTTTGAACCGGACCGCCGGGACCGGGTTGAGCCGTCCCGCGAGGCCGCAGTCTCCCCCCCCGGGGTCCGGGATCGCGGTCACGCCCGGCGACCGTTCCGGGAGAAGCCGATTGTAGACGTCGAACAGTTCGGCGCTTTCCCGATGAGGCTCGTAGAAAAATATATAGGGATCGGGCAGGCCGAATTCGGTCAGGTCGAGTATTCCCCGGTCGACGGCCGTGATCAGGACTTCGCCCGTCGCCGGCAGTCCGTTTTCGTCCGTGAGCCTGATTTTCACGCAGAGCTCCTCGCCGGGTTCGGCTTGGGCGGGGGCTTCGATCTCGATGCGGGCATGGTGCGCCTCCATCTTCAGGGGGAGTTCCAGGGAGCCGCATGCCCGCCTGGGCCCCGGCGTTTCGCGGTCGGCCAGGGGCCGGAGGACGGAGACGAAACAGCGCGACCCCGGCGGAACGTCGGCGGGTACGGGGAGGGGGACGGCCGCGCAGTTTTCTTCCAGGATCAGCACGTTCCGGTAGAGCAGCCGGTCGGCCTCCACGGTCACCAGCGCCTTTCCGGGAAAAGGAGCGCGGATGCAGAGTTCGGGAGTTTCGCCGGGGGAGAAATCCGCTCGGTCAAAAGAAAGGTCGACTCGTTCCGGTTCCTCCAGCGAAGAGTCCAGGAACTCCCGGTTTTTCCCGATACCGTGGAAGCGGACCGAAACCGGCGCGCCCCCCGCGGGGTCTTGAATCCTCAGCAGGTACCGACCCCATCCCGGCAGCCGCACGGGAAACGAACTGATCCCCCCCCCCAGGTTTATCTCGTAATCGCCCGCCGTCCGCAGCCGGCGTTCGCTGACGTAGCGGTATCGTCCGTCGTCGTCTTTTTTAAGGAGCGATTCCCAGACGATTTCTTCCAGGGTCGCCCGTACCCGGGCGCTTTCCCCCAGGAGTTCTCCCCCGGGGGAGAAGAGGGCGACCTCCAAGTCCAGGTCCGCGCCGGCGTCCAGCGACTCGTTCTCCGCGAGCCCTCGGATGCCGACATAGCGGGGATAGGCACGGATGGTTATCGTTTCGCCGACGGTCAGGCCGCGGCCGCCTTCTTCCATGACGGTGGCTTCACAGTCCGCCGCCAGGCCTTCTCCCGGCCGCAGATCGGCGGGCACGTCGAACGGGAAAGCCGCTTCCCCTTCCGGGTTCAAGCGGTCTTCCCCCTCCCACGCGGGAGGAGGGGTGAAGGAGAGTTCCCGATCCCCGAACCGCCAGTCCTCCCGTCCGGGGATTTCCAGGGGCGTCTCCCGGTAGCTGAAGCGGGTTCGAACCCTGTTCCCCGCGGCGGGTGCGCCGTAAAGGTAGCGGGCCGCGACGGTGAAGGTCGCGGTTTCCCCGGGCCCGACCGGGTTTTTTCCGGCCTCCACCGACGCTTCCAGCCGGGGGGGGACGAAATCGGCCACCAAGATGCGGGTTTCCCCCAGCGCCTCTTTTTCTCCGGGAATGTGCAGGGAAAGGCGGTATCCGCCCGAAGGGGCGGCGGCGGGAAGGAGGATGCCGCCTTCGGCGGTTCCCAGGTCCCCGGTGATACGGACCGCGGCATCCATCTCCCGTCCGTCCGGGTCGGCGAGTTTCACCTGGACCGGAAACGAAGGGGGCAGCTCCGTCCCGTCGGTCCGTACCACCGCATACCAGCGGACGGTCTCTCCCCCCCGGTAGACGCCCCGATCGGTTTCGAGGAAGGATTCCGGTTTTCCCCCCGGCCACGGCCGTTGGCCGTTGGCCTTCTCGGCGCAGGAGACGGGATCTTCGAGCACCAGGCAGGCCAGGTCCCGGTCGGTTTCGGCGAGAAGGAGGAACGGCCGATCCCCGGCCGCGGGATCGAGCGTGACCAGGGCGGTGCCGCGGTCGTCGGTGGTGCCCGTCCCCAGGGCTCGGTTGGCCGTGCTCAGAACCGTTACGCGGGCTCCGGCCATGGGCCGGGCATCGAGGACGGAATTTACCCAAACCAGCACTTCTCCCCCGTAGAGCCTGGCGGAGAGGCCGATATCGGTGATCATGACCAGGCGTTGGTCGGTCCCGGCCCGTTCTTCGGAGGAAGAGAGTTCGCAGACGAAAACGCCCCGGGCCTCGTCCCCCGCCAGGTTTCCCAGGTCGAGATCGATCCGAAGCGGTTGGTTTCGTTCTCCCCCCGCCCGGTATTCCCGGTCGACGGCCGGCGCGCAGATTTCGTTTTCGGGGTCGCCCCACCACCCCGAGTAGTTCCGCTTTTCCCGCATCATGAACTGGACCAGATTGTTCGGGTAGATGCGCTTCAACCGGGCCCGAAACGAAGGGATATTGATCGCTTCCAGCCCCACCAGGCGGGTGCCCGCCGCCGCCAGGATCGAACCCGGGTCCAGGAAACGAATCGAGGGGGGGAGATCGGGGGCGCGCACCCTCCGCGACTGATCCGCTTCGAGCCGTCTTCCGCTGGCGGCGGGCAGGCCTTCTCGAAAACGGATGGTGTAGAGGCGCCCGGGTTCGAAATCTCCCCGGAGAGCCAGAACGTTGTCTCTCCAGCAGTACTTTGATTTTCCCACCGTCACCGGCAGCGGAGGTTCGACCGTGAGGTAGTCGGACGCCTGGGAGAGGGAAGGGATCTGGGAAAAATTCGCCTCGAACACGATTTTTCCGTTTTCTACCGATGGCTCGACCTCCCGCAGAACCATGAGGTGTTCGATGGAGAGACGTCGGACGGAGACGGGTTTCTCATCCGTTTCTCCCGGAAGCGCCGGAGGACGAAAACGCAGTTCCAACTCCTCGCCGCCGGGAGGGATACTTCCGGTGATGATGCGGATTTTGGTGCCGGGCGCTCTGTCCAGAGCGCGCCACTCCAGAGCGGTTTCGCTTCCGGAAACAACCGTCAGGCAGTCGGGAAGATCGCGCGGATCGACGGGGCTGTTGAACCCGAGCAGGAGAGTGGCCCGGTCCCGGGAATCGACTTCGACTTGCCCCGCTTCCTCCAACTCCGTCGGCGCGCTCGAGAATTGCCAGCTTCCCGGTCCTTTCAGATTGCAGCCGGGTGGAAAATCGCGGGGGAAAGCGATGCGGAAGTTCCGGCCGACCGGCCAATCCTGGAGGGGCGAGAAAACGAGAAGTCCGGGAGCGGTCCAGGAGAAGGTTCCAGGGACTTCGTCCCAGGTCGGAAGGGCGAAAGGAGTTTCGGCTTCGAAAAACAGCGGTTTGTCGAAGCGCCAATAGATTTTTTCCCTCCCCCCGACTTCGGCGCCGTTTCCGGGAATGAACGTTGCCCGGACCGCCCATTCTCCGCCTCCGGAAAAGACACGCCAACCGTTGACGGCCAGAATCCCGATCGCGAAAAACGCAGCCAGAAAAAACCAGCGGTTTCCGGTCGGTCTCGATGTATTCGGATTCATTTCCGCCTCCCTGCTCACGGGTTGATTTTTCTCCATGATGGAGGGGGAAGATGGCGCAAATATGGCGGAAATATGGCGAATCGTGTCTGCCCCGCCGGGCGGCGGCCAATTCAGGTCCGTGATTTCGCGGGGGCGAGGGGCAGCCGGAAACGGAATACGCTTCCTTTTCCGGGTGCGCTTTCGACCTCGATCGTTCCGGCGTGCTTTTCGATGATGCGTCTGGCGATGGCCAGGCCCAGCCCGCTGCCGAAGCCGCGCTCGCGGTCCCGGGGGACGGTGGTGAAGAAACGGTCGAAGACCCGTTCCAGATTGGCCGCGGCAATTCCCGAGCCGGTGTCGGCGACTTCGGTAACCACCCATTCGCGGCCGTTTTTCGAGACCGAAACCGTGACCGTCCCTTCGGGGGGGGTGTAACGGAAAGCGTTTTCGAGAAGATTGAGGATCACCTGCTCCATGCGGCCCGGGACGATATCGACCGGGCATTCCTCGGCGGTGATATCCACCTCGATACGTGCCCGGGGACGTTCGAACGCTTCTTCCGCTCTTCCCAGGACTCCCAGCAGGAAATCGGGGTAATTGACGGTTTCCCTGGCCGACTCCATCGATTCGGTGTCAAGCAGCGTCAGTCGGGACAGTTCCCCCACCAGCCGATGCATACGTTCCGCGTCATGGCGGATATTGGAGAGAAACCGCCTCCGGCTATCCGATTCTTCCCCCGCCCGCCCTTCCAGAAGTTCCACCGCCCCGATGATGGAAGTCAGCGGCGTCTTCAGTTCGTGCAGGGTTTCGGAGACGAAATCGCGGTTATAGAGGTTGCGGCGGTCCAATTCCTTGGTCATGGTTTCCAGGGACCTGGCCAGGGCCCCGATCTCGTCTTTCCCCTTGATGCGAGGAATCGCTCCCGTGCCCGTGCCGGCGGTTTTTCCCGCCGCCCGGGTCAGGGTTCTCAGGCGCCGGGTGATGGTGAAGGAGAGCAGGACCGCCACGGCGACGGCCGCGGCCGCCGCCGCGTAAAGAGCGCGGCTCTGATCCGTTTTCATCCGGTCGATGGCCTGGATGATCGGATTGGTGTGGCGGGACACCATCGCCACCGCCAGCACGTTCCCCTCCCGGTCGAGGAGGGGATGGGCTATGTAGTAGTACATGAACTGCCGGTCGTCGGTCAAAGAGCAGCTCGATCCGTATTTGCCCTCGAGCGCCCGGGCGACCTCCGGCCGGGCGGAAAAATCCTTGCCGATGGTGGAATCGTCATGGGAGTCGAAGCGGACGGTTCCCTCCCGGTCGATGATCCGCAACCGGCTGAGGATATCGGGCCCGCACCGGGAAAGAATCCTCTGAAACCGCGCCTCCATTTCGGCGCGCGTTTCCGGGGGGGCTTCCAAGACCATGGATCGGTACTGTTCTCCGATAATGAGGGCGTAGGCGACCATTTCCTGTTCCAGCGCTCCCCGGGTGAAACGGTCGAAAAAATCGAGCGCGTGCCGCCGGAGCAGAAGTATGGGAATGATAACCACGACCAGAAAGGCAACGATCAATTTCCAGCGGATGCTGAACAGGGCATTGCTCTTCAACCGCTCACCCCCGGAGCCGGAAAAAGCAGCTCACCCGGTTTTACGGCTGATTTCATCGGATCCTCCTCCGCCGCCGGCCGGGGAATTGAGTTCGAGCCGTCGGTTGAGGCGGTATCCTTCTCCGTAAACGGTTTCGATCGGGTCGGCCTCCGAGCCGGCGGCTCGAAACTTGGTCCTGATCCGCCTGACCGAGGTGTCGACGCAACGGTCCGAAATAGCGACCGGATCCTGATATATCTTTTCGATCAGGCGTTCTCGCGAGAAGACCCGCGCCGGGAACCGGGCCAGGGTCTCCAACAGCCGGAATTCCAGGCTGGAAAGGGGGACTTCCTCGCCCCGGCACCGTGCGACGAGAGTTTCCGAATCGATCTCGAGGTCTCCCACCAGTATCCGGCGGGAGAGACGGGAATGGTTCCGGCTTCTTCTCAGGACCGCCCGCGCCCGCGCGGCCAGTTCCCGGGGGCTGAAGGGTTTGGTTACGTAATCGTCCGCTCCCATCTCCAACCCCAGGACGCGGTCGACCTCGTCGCCGAGCGAGGTCAGGATGATGATCGGGATCCCGGGATCAAGTTCCCGAAAACGGCCGACCAGATCCATGCCCCAGGTTCCGGGGAGCTTGAGATCGAGAAGCACCAGTTGGGGTCTCAGGGTTGTGAATTCCCGCAAGCCCCGGTCTCCATCGCCGGCGATCCTGACCGTGAACCCATGTTCGCGCATGGCGTACTCGACCACGTCGGCGATGTGGGGATCGTCGTCGATCAGCAGGATATCGGCCATGGCGGTGCCACCTCCGGGGATGTCGGACGTATGACGTATATCGATGGATACTACAATACCACAACCGCCTGTCCGCCCGTAACAGATTGGCCATTCCGGCCCGCGGTTTAAAGTAGCTCCCCGCTTTTCTCGATGTCATAATCCCCTTTCGAGGAGCTATACTATAAATATGGACCGCAGGAGGATACGGGTATGAAGATTTATATCAATGGAGACTACTTCGAAAAAGAAGACGCCAAAATCTCGGTCTACGACCACGGACTGCTGTACGGCGACGGAGTGTTTGAAGGCATCCGCGCCTACAACGGGAAAATTTTCAAACTCCGGGAACACGTCGAAAGGCTCTATGAATCGGCCAAAGCCATCCATCTGCGCGTGCCGATCCCGTTGGAACAGATGGAGAAGGATATCCGGGCCACGCTTAAGGTCAATCAACTGGCCAACGCCTATATCCGGGTGATCATCACCCGGGGAGTCGGGAATCTCGGCCTCAACCCGTTTACGTGCGGAACTCCCCAAGTCATCATCATCAACGATCTGATTTCGCTGTACCCCGAGGACCTCTATGAAAAGGGTTTGGAGATAGTCACCGTCGCCACCCGGCGCAATCTTTCCGAGTCTTTGAGCCCCCGGGTCAAATCGCTCAATTACCTCAACAACATCCTGGCCAAAATCGAGGGTCTCAATGCCGGCTGCGAAGAAGCGATCATGCTGAACTCCTACGGCATGGTGGCGGAATGCACCGGCGACAACATATTCATCGTTAAAAACGGGGAAGTCCTCACTCCGGCTTCGTCCATGGGCATACTGGAGGGCGTAACCCGCAACGTCGTCATCGAGATAGCGCGGCGCCTGGGATACAAGGTCAAGGAAACCACGTTGACCCGTCACGACCTTTTCGTCGCGGACGAATGCTTTTTGACCGGCACCGCCGCCGAAGTGATACCGGTCATCAAAATCGACGGGCGCCCGGTGAGCGACGGCAAACCCGGCAAGATCACCCGGAAACTGATCAAGGAATTCCGGACATTGGCCGGCCTCTGACGAGCCGAGATGCTGTGCGCTAACTGCAAGAAGAACGAAGCCACGGTCCATCTGACCGAGATCGAGGGCAACCAGATCGTCAAGGTTCATCTCTGTCCGGCCTGCGCCCAGCATAAGGGAGTGGCGACGCCGGTAGTGGAGGCCCTGAAGAACCTTCCCGAGGATATATCCAAGCAGCGGGGTTCGGAAGAGACGGGCGAAGTCTGTTCGGTCTGCGGCCTTTCCTTCAAGGAGTTCCGGGAGGTGGGCCGTCTGGGGTGCCCGAACTGTTACCGGGATTTGGGCCGGCCGCTCCGGGAACTGCTGGCCTTTATTCATAAAGGGCCCCGTCACGCCGGCAAGGTCCCCGATGCCGGACGTCGCGAACGGCATCGGCTCCGGCAGGCCCTCGACGCCGCGGTCGCTCGCGAAGATTATGAGGAGGCCTCCCGGATCCGAGATCTTCTCGAAAGAGATTCCACCGGCGCCGGGGATACCGGATGAGCCTCGCCCACCTGTTTCGCGGCCGGGCGGGATGGCTTTCCGGCTCAGGCCCGGATAACGACATCGCCTTCTCCAGCCGCCTGCGCCTCGCCCGCAACCTTCGCGGAGAAAGATTTCCCCAACGCGCCTCCGACGAGGCGCGCCGGCAGGTTTTCGCGCGGGTCGTCGAAGCCGTCAAAAGCTGTCCGGCCCTGGGCAACACCGTCGTCATCCGCATGGAAGAGATTACGAAACAGGAGCGCCAGTTGCTGGTGGAGAGGCGTCTGATCAGTCCCGCCCTCTCTTCGCGTTACCAGGGAGGGGTGGTGATCGGGGAAAAGGAATTGGTCAGCGTCATCGTCAATGAAGAGGATCATCTCCGGATACAGGTGCTTCTCCCCGGATTCGACCTGGGGAACTGCTGGAAAGTGATCGACTTGGTCGAAGGCGAACTTTCCGCCTGCCTCGATTTCGAGTTTTCCCCGGATCTGGGTTACTTGACCGCCTGTCCCAGCAATGTCGGTACCGGGATGAGGGCTTCCGTCATGCTCCACCTTCCGGGGCTGACCATGAGCGACGAATTGAGCCGGGTTTTGCGGGCGGCGGATAAACTGGGGATCACGGTCAGGGGCATGTACGGCGAGGGAAGCGGTGCGGTGGGGCATCTGTTTCAGTTTTCCAACCAATCGACCCTGGGGTGTTCGGAAGAGAGGATCATCTCCGACCTGGAGAGGATCGTGGGCAAGATCATCGCCCACGAGCGCGCGGTTCGGCAGAAGATGCTGGGGGAAAACCGGTTGTTCCTGGAGGACCGGGTGTTCCGTTCCCTGGGGGTGCTCAGCCATGCCCGGCTATTGAATTCCGAGGAATCGCTCAACCTGCTTTCGGGGCTCCGGCTGGGGAGGGAATTGGGGATGCTTCCGGAATTGCCGACGGAAACGGTCAACGACCTCTTCATCGTTACACAGCCCGCGCATCTGCAGGCGCTCGCCGGCCGCGACCTCGAGCCTCCGGCGCGCGATTCATACCGCGCCTCCCTGGTCCGCTCCCGGATCCGGGGCGAATAACCCCGGCTTCGGCAGCCGTTCCGCCGGGACGAAGCGATATACACATTCTTCTCCTCCGTACTATAATGACCGCGGAAAAGCTCCATCGGCGCGGCGTGGCCGCCGTTGCCGGCGGATGGGAAGAAAGGAAGAACCATGTTCGATAGATTTACTCCTCGTGCGCGTCAGGTGATCATCCTGGCTCGGAAAGAAGCGGATCGTTTCAACCACGATTACATCGGGACCGAACATCTGCTTTTGGGGTTGGTGCGCCTCGGTCAAGGGGTGGCGGTCGACGTTCTCAGGGAGATGGAGATCGATTTCGAGACCTTGAGAATAGAGGTGGAGAAAGCGGTGGGCAGCGGCCCGGAGACGAAAGTCGCCGGCGAAGTCCCGTTCACGGTGCATGCCCGCCAGGTCATCGACCTGGCCTTCAAGGAAGCCGCCTCCCTGAAACATACCTACATCGGCACCGAGCATATTCTTCTGGGTTTGATTCGGGAAGGCGAGGGCGTGGCCGCCCTGGTGTTGCGCAACCTCGGCGTCGATCTGACCGAAACCCGGGAGCGGGTAATGGCGAAGCTCAGGGACGAATACGGCCAAGCCCCCTCGGGAGAGGCCGCCCCGTCCCAGGAAGAGAAGAAACCCCCCAAGACGCCCGCGCTCAAAGCGTTCGGCCGCGATCTCACCCTTCTGGCCCGTGCCGGGAAGCTCGACCCCGTGATCGGGAGAGAGTCTGAAATAGAGCGTCTGACGCAGGTGTTGTGCCGCCGCACCAAAAACAATCCGGTTTTGATCGGAGAGGCCGGAGTGGGGAAAACGGCCATTGTCGAGGGCCTGGCTCAGAAGATCGTCACCGGCGATGTCCCCGAAATTTTACGGGACAAACGCGTCATCACCCTCGATCTGACGCTGATGGTGGCGGGAACGAAATACCGAGGCCAGTTCGAGGAACGGATCAAGGCGATTCTCGACGAGATCCGGCGTTCGGGCGACGTCATTCTTTTTCTCGACGAACTGCACACCATCGTGGGAGCGGGCAGCGCCGAGGGGACCCTGGATACCTCGAATATTCTCAAACCGCCTCTTTCCCGGGGCGAACTGCAGTGCATAGGCGCCACCACACTCAACGAGTACCGCAAATATATCGAGAAGGACTCGGCCCTGGAAAGGCGGTTCCAGTCCATCAAGGTCAGGCCCAGCACGGTCGAGGAAACCGTGGACATCCTCAAAGGGCTGCGACCCAAATACGAAGAACACCATAACGCCGCCATCACCGACCGGGCTCTCGCCGCCGCCGCCCGGCTTTCCGACCGCTACCTCTCGGGAAGATTTCTTCCGGACAAAGCCATCGATCTGATCGACGAAGCCGCCGCCCGGGCGCGGATCGAGGTGATAACGCGGCCCGCCTCGATCAGGAACCAGGAAAAGAAGATCGAGAAACTGCAGGAGAAGAAAGAAGGCGCGGTCCGGGAGCAGGACTTCGAAAAAGCCGCACGGCTCAGAGATCAGGAGAAGCATGCCCAGCAGAAATTGGCGGACGATCTGAAAAAGTGGCAGGAGAAACACAGCCGATCCCGGGTCACGGTGGACGAAGAAGGCATCGCTTCGGTCCTTTCCAAATGGACGGGCATTCCCGTCGCCCGCATGGAGGAAGGGGAGAGCGAAAAACTGTTGCGGATGGAGGAAGAACTTCACAAGCGCGTCGTCGGACAGGATGAAGCCCTTGCCGCCGTTTCCCGTGCCCTGCGCCGCTCTCGCGCCCGCCTGAAAAATCCGCGCCGACCGATCGGTTCCTTCATTTTTCTGGGGCCGACGGGGGTGGGGAAGACCCTCCTGGCCCGGGCCCTGGCCGAATTCATGTTCGGGAACGCCGAGGCCCTGATCCAAATCGACATGTCCGAATACATGGAGAAGTTCGCCGCCTCCCGGATGACCGGATCGCCCCCCGGATACGTGGGCTACGAGGAAGGCGGGCAGCTCACGGAGCAGGTTCGTCGGCGTCCTTACTCCGTGGTCCTTTTCGACGAGATGGAAAAGGCCCACCCGGACGTCATGGGGATGCTTCTGCAGATCCTGGAGGAAGGAAAGATGACCGACAGTTGGGGGCGCGTGGTCGATTTCCGCAATACCGTGGTGATCATGACTTCCAACGCCGGCGCCCAGGACCTCAAACGTGAAGCCATGGTCGGTTTCGGATCGCGCGCCGACGACCACGATTACGAGGGAATGAAGAACAAGATCATGGACGAAGTCCGGCATCTTCTGAAACCCGAATTCCTCAACCGGGTCGACGGTATTGTCGTTTTTCATCGCTTGGGGAAAAAGGAGCTGATGAAGATCATCGATCTGGAGCTGGCGGAGATAACGGGTCTCTTGGAGGAGCGGAACATCAAGCTGGGCATAACCGCGCCGGCCAAGGAGCACATACTCTCTTCGGGTTATGACTGGCGTTTCGGCGCGCGCCCTATCCGGCGCGCGCTGGAGCGTTTCATCGAAGATCCTCTGGCCGAAGAGATCTTGAAGGGGAGGATCCCCGACGGCAGCTCGGTGCGGGCGGTGTTGAAAGATGGGAAGATCAATTTCCAGATCCAGACGGAAGACTAGGACAGGACCGGCCCGCGCGGTCGCGGCGGCGGTTTTAACGGCGGTTTGTCTCCCCGCCCGGCTAACGGGGGAGACCCCGCCCCCCACTCCCGAGGCTACTCCATTTTCCTTTCTCGACCGTTCTCAGGTCCGCCAGGGAATCCAACAGGCCCGGATCGAAGTCGCGCACGGGCAGTCCCGGTCCGACAATACGGTGGACCGGTTGGCCCGCATTTACGAGAAGGGGGGGGAGTACGCCAAGGCTCTGGCGGAATACCGGTACGGGTTGGCCGTCAATCCCGATAAAGCCCCATATTATCACCGCAAGATGGCCCAACTTTACCAGAAGCTGGGGTTGCCGATAAAAGCTTCCCACGAACGGGAATTGGCGCGCCGGGCCCAGGAGGAAGCGCGACTGGACCCTGTGCAGCGCCGGCTTCGGGACTGGGAAAAGGAAGGGGAATACGACCTGCTCCTGCAGGAATACCGTTATCTCTATCGACGGCACCCGGACGAGAAGGAGTATTACCTGAGGAAGATAATTCGAACCGCCGAAAAGGCGGGTGACGAACGCCAAGCTGTCGAAGGACGGACCGCCCTGGTCCGTTATTACCGGGAAGAGATTAAGGCGGAGCCGGAGCGGGAATCTCTGCTGCGCTGCCGGTTGGCCTCGGTGTATGCCGATTCCGGCGACTTCGATCAGGCTCTGCGCGAATACGGGCTGGCCGCGGAAGCGGATGTTCCCGCTCAAGCCGGGATCGAATTGAAAAAGGCGGAACTGCTGGCCCGAATCGGGAGAAAAGAGGCGGCGGAAGAGGTGTTGTCGGAACTGGAGGGCGTCGTCCCCCCCGAGGAGGTGGAGTTCCGGACGAGAATGGCCCGCTTGGCCGGGCGCCTGGGAGACGAAGCGCGTGAACTGGACACCTACCGGCAACTGGCGTCCCTGCCGGGAGGCGAAGGTCTGTCCCGCCGTATCGCCGAGCTTCTCTGGGATCAAAAACGTTATGACGAAGCCGCGAAGGCTTACGAAGAGGCTATCGAGGCGTCCGCCGGCGCCGACCGTGCCCGGCTTCTGGAGAGCCTGGGCGATTTGAAAACGGAGACGGGCAACGTCGAAGCGGCCCGGGACCTGTACGCCCGCGCCCTTTACGCCCGGGAGGAGTTCGACGCCACCGGAACCATCACCGGCCCCGGTCTCTCCCAAACGCTGCGGTTGGCCGAAAAAGCGGCCCTTCCCGAAAAAATGCGCGAATATCGCGACCGGTTGGTCAGTTATCAGTTGGATCTGGCCGGCCGCGATCCGGATCAGGCTCCCGGGATATATCGTCGTCTGGGGAATCGGTTCCGCCGGGAAGGACGATTGGACGAGGCGCGCAATATATACCTCATCTGGCACCGAGAATTCGCCGACGATCCGTCCCCGCTTTTCCGGCTTTATCTTCTCTATTCCCGCGATCGGGACGATGCCGAAACCGGCGAATATTATCTCGAGCGGTACCGGGAACTCAAAAAGAGCATGGCGGAGGCCGGGAACGGCTAGGGACGGGCTCGTCCGGCGCTCCGGTTACGGACTTGCTCTCGGCACCGCCTGGTGTTACCGTACCTTCCCGTCGTTGTCTCGAACCCGATTCTGCCGGAGATACGGAAAATGAAATGGAGCCGAACGCTGATCCCTACTCTGCGGGACGACCCCCAGGAAGCCGAAATTCCTTCGCACCGCCTGATGTTGAGAGCGGGGTTGATCAAGAAACTGGCTTCCGGCCTCTATACCTGGTTGCCCCTGGGCTTCCGAGTCCTGAAAAAAGTAGAGGAAATCGTGCGCGAAGAGATGGACCGGGCCGGCGCGATCGAGATATTGATGCCGATCCTTCAGCCCCGAGCGCTCTGGGAGGCCAGCGGCCGCTGGGAGACCATGGAGGAGATCATGCTTCTGGCCCGATCTCATTCGGGAAGGGAATTGGTCTTGGGCCCCACCCATGAGGAGGTTGTGACCGACTTGGTGGCGCACGAGATCAATTCCTACCGGCAGCTTCCGAAAAACATCTATCAGATAAATACCAAATTCAGAGATGAAATCCGCCCGCGTTTCGGAGTGATGCGTTCCCGGGAGTTCATCATGAAGGACGCCTACAGCTTCGACGTCGACGGGGCCGCCGCCGACAGAAGCTATGAGGCTATGTACGAAGCCTACCGGACCATTTTCGCCCGCTGCGGCCTCTCCGCCATGGCGGTCGAGGCCGATACCGGAGTCATGGGGGGACAGCGTTCCCACGAATTCATGGTTCCCGCCGCATCCGGCGAAGACGGCATCGTCTGTTGCGACGCCTGCGGCTACGCGGCCAATGCCGAACAAGCCGAAATGACCCCTCCGGAAATCGGGGCGGAACGCACCGCCGAGGCGCTGGAGGAAGTGGATACCCCCCGGCAAAGGACGGTCGAGGAGTTGTGCGCGTTTTTCGCGACGACTCCCGATCGATTCATCAAGACCCTGATCTATCTGAAGGGGGAAGAACCGGTGGCGGTATTGATCAGGGGGGATAGGGAGGTCAACGAGATCAAATTGGCCAAAATTCTGGGTGGAGCGGTCGAACTCGCCGGCGACGAGGCGGTTCGGGCGGCGACGGGAGCGCCCATCGGCTTTGCCGGCCCGGTCGGTTTGAAGGGGATCCGCATTATCGCCGACCGCACACTCAACACCGTTGTTTCGGGGATCACCGGCGCCAACCGGGCCGACCGTCACCTTAAAAACGTCAACATCGACCGGGACTGCCAGGTCGGCGAGTACTACGATTTGGCTCTCGTCGGCGCCGGTGATGCTTGTCCTCGCTGCGGCCGGCCGCTGCAGCTGCGGCGGGGGATAGAAGTGGGGCACGTATTCAAACTGGGTACCAAATACAGCCGGGCGATGGGCGCGCTTTACAAGGACGAAAACGGGGACGATCGCCCTTGCGTGATGGGATGTTTCGGAATCGGGGTAAGCCGGACCGTGGCGGCCGTGGTCGAACAGTGCAGCGACGAATCGGGGATCGTTTGGCCGGTTTCGATCGCTCCTTACCAGGTCCACATCGTTCTGCTCGGCGGCGGCGACGAAGGGTTGGATCGGGTAGCGGCGGAAGCGCACGATTTATTGGAAGCGGGGGGGGTGGAAGCGCTCCTCGACGATCGGGACGCGGCCGCCGGGGTAAAATTCAACGATGCCGACCTGATCGGGATTCCTCTTCGGGTCACCGTCGGTCGTAAGTTTCTGAAGACGGGGCTGCTGGAAGTCAAGCCTCGCCGCGGGGGCGAAGTTTCTACCTGCCGGCCCGATGAATTACTGGAAAAGATCAGGACGCTGATCGCGGCCGGTTGCTGACGGCGGGAGGAATCGTATGTCCGATACAATCATATCCGGAAAAAACACGGCGATCATCGGCATGGTCCATCTTCCCCCGCTCCCCGGGAGCCCCCGTTTCGGGGGAACGTTCGACGCGATTCTGCGCCGGGCGGTCAGGGACGCGGTTCTCCTCGCGGAAGGCGGAGTGGACGCCGTCATGGTGGAGAATTTCGGCGATGTCCCCTTTTTCCCCGACCGGGTCCCGTCTGAAACCGTGGCGGCGATGGCCGTGGCCGCGTCGGCGGTCCGTCGCGCGGTTCCGCTGCCGATCGGCGTTAATGTCCTCAGGAACGACGGGCTTGCCGCTTTGGGGGTGGCGGCCGTGGTCGGGGCCGCCGCCGTCAGAATCAATATTCTTTCGGGCGCGGCCGTTACGGACCAGGGAGTGATCGAGGGCAGGGCGTGCGAAATCATGCGCAAACGCGCCTTCCTCGGCGGGGGGATCGCGGTCTGGGCCGACGTCATGGTCAAGCATTCCGCCCCCCTGGGGGAATATCCCCTGGCCCAGGCGGCCAAGGACGTGGCTTACCGGGGCCTGGCCGATGCCCTGATCGTCTCGGGGTCGGGCACCGGCGAAGCGGTTTCGCTTGAAGAGCTGCGCGTTGTTCGGGAAGCGGTGCCGGATCGGCCTCTGCTGCTGGGCAGCGGAGTGAACCCCGGCAACCTGGACCGCTATCTCCCTTACGCCGACGGTTTCATCGTCGGCACCGCCTTGAAAAAAGGAGGGGTGTCGGACGCTCCGGTATCGTTATCGAGAGTCAGGCGCTTTGTCGACCGGGTCAAGGCGGCCGGCGGGCGGAGATGATCCGTGGCCTGGGGGAGCCGGTTGAAACGACTCGGCTTCGCGGCGGCGCTTCTGGCTCTGATATGGCTGGCGGTCGAAGCGTCGGTCGCCCTGGTGGCGCCGCGTTTCGGCGGCGGATTCTCGGTCCGGGAATGCCGGGAGCTTCGCCGGGAGTTGACGGTCGATAGCGGAGCGGAAGAAGCCGTTTCCCCGGAAGCGGCGCCCCTTCAGCGGCGGCAGGTTCTCCACCCGTACCTCGGTTACGTTCTGGACCCGCGCTCTTCCCCCGGCATCGACGCCCTGGGGTTTTGGAAACCGCTGGAGCCGGCGGCTCCGCCCGCGAACGGCGACCCGATCGTAGTCGGTATTTTCGGGGGGTCTTTCGCCATGGGAATCGTTTCCCGCGCCGGCGGGGAACTGGCCGCTCTCCTGGAGGAAATCCCCGCCTTTCGCGGCCGCCCCTGCGAAATCCGGCGCGTGGCCTTGGGAGGCTACAAACAACCTCAGCAGCTCATGGCTCTGGTCTATCTTCTGGCCTGGGGGGAGCGGTTCGACGTCGTTATCAACATCGACGGGTTCAACGAACTGGTCCTCCCCGTTACCGACAACATGCTCCGGGGGGTTTCCCCGTTTTATCCCCGCGGATGGGATCGGCGCGTGAACTCGATTCCCGCCGCCGCCGACCTTAAATTGATGGGCGAGCTGGCCTTGATCGAGGCCCGCCGGCGTTCCCTGGCGGAATGTTTCAGCCGGTTCCCCCTAAGCCGCAGCGCCGTCGGCAATATCGTTTGGGCGTTCTGGGACGGCCGCTGCCGGATCCGCCGTGACCGGGTCCGGGAACGGTTGCGCACCGCGGAGGATCTCTCCTCCGGTTCCGTCCCCTATCTGCTTTCGGGGCCGCCGCTCCCTCCGGATTTCGAAGAGGCCCCCTATCGGCGCTTGGCGGAGTTCTGGGGGCGGTGCTCGCGGCTGATGCGGGATATCTGCGAGTCGAACGGGATCGTGTACCTGCACTTCCTGCAGCCCAACCAGTACGTTCCGGGGTCGAAGCCGATGGGGATCGATGAAAAAAGGACGGCTTTCAGGGAAAACCATCCCTACCGGTCGGTGGTGGAACAGGGCTATCCCCAGTTGGTCGAAGAAGGGGAAAAACTCAAGGAAGGCGGGGTCGGTTTCCACGACCTGAGCATGATCTTCGCCGGCGATTCCGCCCCTTACTATGTCGACGACTGTTGTCATCTGGGCGACGCCGGTTCCCGCCTGGTCGTCGCCGCGATCGCGGAAGCGGTCGGAAAAGCCTGGAACGAGCAATCCCGCTGACCGGCCCCCGGCTTCTCTTTTTCGGGGAGAGGTTCGTTTTTCGCTTGATACCATAAAAATATATGGTAGTATCGGCCAGGATGGAAGGGGGAGCGATGAAACGGGAATTGACCGCGCGCCAAGCCCAGGTGCTGCAGTTTATTATCGGCCGCCGGGAATCCGGCGAGCCGCCTCCCACCTTGGAAGAGATCCGCTTGCGCTTCGGGTGGAGCGCCATCGGTACCGTCCAGGATCACCTGGCGGCGTTGGGGAGGAAGGGCTATATCCGCCGCCGCCGCGGCGCCCGCAGGCTGGAGGTCCTTCGTGAAGGCGAAGTCGACCTCCCCGGGGCCGGCCCGGCTCCGGAGACGGAAAGGGTTCCGGTAATCGGGGAGGTCGCCGCCGGGACACCGGTCCTGGCGGTCGAAAACACCGAGGATGAATGGTACCTCGACCGGCGGTTGCTCAGGGGGGAGAGCAATTTTCTGCTCCGGGTCAGGGGGGAAAGCATGCTCGGCGCGCAGATTCGGGACGGCGATTACGTTCTGGTCCGACCCCAGGTCCAGGCCGAGTCCGGGGAGATCGTGGTGGCCCGGATCGGCGACGAAGTGACCGTAAAACGCCTGTACCGGCAGAAGGGAGGGATCGAGCTTCGCCCTCAGAACAGCGGATTTGAAAGCATGTTCTTCAAAAAGGAGGAAGAGGGGGGGATGGAGATAGTGGGGAAGGTGGTGGGGGTGATGCGCCGCTACTGAACCCCTCAACCGTCGATTTCACCATGCAGGCATGTAGGTACTGTAGGGGGAAGGAGGCCCAGGGTTCGGGGGCCAAGGAGGTTGGGTTTTACGCTATGCCCTCCGCCGCGGTCCCTGGAGGTTTTTGCACCTGATTACTCTGATTGACTCTGATGGGGAAGGAAGCGGGAAAGGACCATGAAGGACATGAAGATCATGAAGGGGGACGGAAGAGGGTGAGGTCGAGGGACACGCCATGCCCTATGCTCTATGCTTTCCTCCTGAACCCTGAACCCTGAACCCCG